>JBGKDM010000120.1:0-5565 GCA_042954165.1 Synechococcus sp. | reverse complement strand
CTGGAGTCGCCAGGAACTGATCCAGGTAGCGCAACGGTGTGGCCATGGTGTCTGAAAAGCCAAGGATTCCGGCATCCCTGTGCACATAGAGCAGGGCATTGTCCGCACCAATCACGAAGGTGCCGCCGCGCTGAGTGATGAAGTCATCGCAGGGCACATAGGTGCGCCATCGCCCCAGAACCTCCACCATGTTCTGCAGGCGCACCGTTGCCAGTTCGAAGGGACGTTGAAACCCCTCGCCACCAGCAAGCCTGAACATCGGCAGATCAAGGCGCTGGGGAGCCTTGCGATCACCGGTGTAGCCGCGGAGCACTTCGGCAAGGGTTCCGGGAGAGCCGATCCCGGCGCACATCAGCAGCAGATTCGGCCAGGGAGCCCCTGCGGCCGTGAATCCTTCATAGAGACCGATCTGCCGATGCAGCCGGTTGTCAGGCTCGACGATCAGACGTGATCGGGGGAAGCCGGTGTAGTGGCAGAACCGATCGGCGCCCTCCGCATGGCCGATGCCAATGGCGAGCAGATGAAGATTGGCCTGCCGCAGGTTGTCCAGCACGGGGACCAGGGCCTGGGCGTACTCGAGCGAATCGAAATCGCCGAGTTGTCCAAACACCACCACAAGTCGGCGCTGGCCGGGGCCCATGCCCTCAATGGCCTCGAGCCGGTTCAGCAAGGCCTCCGGTACCTGCATGCCCTGATGGTCAGCAACTGTTGGCATGATCGCCAAAGCCACGCCTCACCTGCCGATCGTGTCGTCCCTGCTTACCCTCACACTTCCCTGGCTGCTCGCACTGTTTCACTGGGCAGGGCCGATCCCGGCCGATCTCGGGCTTGATCAAGGCGAATTACGTCCGTGCACTGGACCCGCCCACTGCGCCCTGACGACCTGGCCCGTACAGGATGTGGCCGCCACCATGGAGGCACTGGAGACCGAGCTGCGCAACACCGCCGGCGTCCATGTGGTGACGAGCGACCCGGCCTCCGGCTACCTGCACGCCACGGCAACCAGTCGACTCTTTGGATTTGTGGATGACGTGGAAGTCCACAGCAATCCCCAGCTCAGGCTGATTGAGGCCCGCTCCGAATCACGGCTTGGAGACTCGGATCTCGGCGTCAATGCCCGACGTCTTGAACAGCTGGCAACAGCCCTGGCACTGCCGAACCGCCCATAAAAAAGACGGGTGGCGGCCCGTCTCCCAATGCACATCGTTATGGCGGATGGCTTGACGCTTGGCCGTAGGCGATTCGACGCATTCGCCAACTCACCAGGAGGCGATGGCCTCGTCCAGGCTGACTTGCGGTTGATTCACGGAGCTGGTGACCTCGATCACACGACCAATGGATGCCGTCGAACGCATGGCCTCGACACAGCATCGCGCCACCAGGCGACGGGGAATGGAATCCCGTTCCTGTTGATCGGCGGGGCTATAGACAATGCCTTCCTCCGACAGGTCGTGCTCCCGTTCCGTCAGCCCACCTGGTCGAATCACGGTCCAGTCAAGGCCGCTCGCTTCCAGCGCCCGCTCCCCGACGCGCTTCCACACAAGGATCAAACCGAACAGGTTGAGAGGATGCCGCCAACGGCCCGCACACAGGGAGCTGACCAGGATGATTCGCCTCACTCCCACACGGCGACAACTCTCCACCTGAGCTTTGACGCCCCAGGCATCAACGCGCATCGGTCCGCTGAGGTCGACGGACGGCCTGGCTCCGGTCGCGATCACAAGACCATCCACACCGCGCAGCGCCTGATCAAGCGCTTCGGCATCGCTCAATGCAAGACGTCGCTGGTCCACCCCTGTGAGGGAATCGGGAAGGACCGACGACGGGCGCAACAGCAGACGGGCCTTGTCACCCCGCGCGAGGACCTCTTCAGCAACACGGAACCCGGTCTTGCCGGATGCTCCACTGATGGCAACGGTCAGGGTCATCGTTTCTCCGGTGGAATGCGACGCTAAGTCTTCTGGATAACCGACCGTCCGCCATGCGATGGACTCCTGCCAAGGCCTGGACGAGCCAGAGCAACGTTGAGGGGTACCGACATTTCGAGCTCATCGGCCAGGGCGGCAAACGCGACGGACGCTGGGTGGAGCTGGTTGCTGTCCTCGATCAACGATGCCGGCATCGGGTGTCATGGAAGGAACTCTCGGATCCGGAGCTCTGGCGGAGCGGCTGGCAGCAGCTGCCGGATCTTGAGGATGGAGAAGGTGTGCCCTGAACAGTTCACTTGGACCAAGCCCATCAGGCTGTCTGTGAAGGTTCGATTGGAACGATGTCACCCCTGTTTCAGTGCTTGATCTGCGGGCAGACGATCGAACGCTCGATGCGTATCTTCTGGAAACGGAAAGGTCACCTGCTGTGTTCGACCTGCAGGGATCGGATCGACGCTGATCAGGGGAGCCACGGCCAGGAGCCGGCTCCGCAATGATGCGGTCAGCAGAATCAGGGACCTGTGGCCGTCGAGGTGCTGACACCAGCGCAACGCTTCAAGCTGGATCAAGACGATGACGCCATCTTCTACCGCGATCCCCGCTTCGTTCAGCATCTCGATGGCGCCTTTCGACAACGCTTGACGTCGCTGTATCGAGACAGGATTCCGCCCTGCGCCACCGTGCTCGATCTGATGTCGTCATGGGTCTCCCATCTTCCCGACGACATCCGCTACGAACGGGTCATCGGCCATGGCCTGAATGAGCAGGAACTCAGCGCCAATCAACGGCTCGACAGCCATTGGATGCAGAACCTCAACATGGATCAAAACCTGCCGCTGCCGGACGGGTTTGTGGATGCGACGCTGATCGTGGCAGGGTGGCAGTACCTGCAGTACCCGGAGGCAATCGCGGCGGAATTGCTTCGCATCACACGCCCGGCAGGCCAGGTGATCGTGTCGTTCTCAAATCGAATGTTCTTCACCAAGGCTCCCCAGATCTGGACCGACTCCGACGACAGGGAGCATCTCAGCTATGTCGCTGATGTGCTGCTCGCCCAGGGCTGGGAACGACCCAGCGTGATTGCTGAGGACACGCGGGCCGAAGGGGTGATGGGTCTGCTTGGAGGGAAGGGAGATCCCTTCTTTTCGGTCACGGCCTTCAAACCACGCCCTTGACCGGGATCAGAGCACCGAGGGTGGATAGGCGCTCGTCATCGCAAACAGGATCAGTGCAGTGATCAGCGCGAACACCACTGCTGTCCAGGCCGCGAGATCCGAACTCTGGCTGGATCCCTGGAGGAGTCGTAGAAGCCGTGCCATGGGGCATCACGCCTGGTTCAATCCTGTCTTGCCTCAGGTCAAGAGCCAGGCGCCAACCCATGTCAGCACGTCCTCACCGAAAGGGAGACTTGAACCGGCTTCAGATCCCGAGGGTGCGCAGGAGGTCCTGCTGGGCCCGTGAGCCAACGATGGCATGGGCTGCCATCGCTCCACTGGCAGCAACAGGTGGGATCCCGATCCCTGGGAACGTGCTCGCACCGCACCGGAACAGATTCTTCAGCGGTGTGGTGACACCGGGGAACAAGCCCTTCGACGCTGACAGTGCGGGGCCGTAACTGCCCTGGTGCACCTGGAGAAAATGTCGATGGGTGAGGGGCGTGCCCTCCATCACCACCTGACAACGTTCGCGAAGATCAGGCACACGCTGCTCAAGAACCCTCCAGAACAACGCACAGCGCTGGGACTTGGTGCGGCGGTACTCGGCTGAACCACGCTCCAGCCCATCCCAGCGCTCCCAGGGTTCACAGGCTGGCGTGTAGGCATGCAGCACATGGTGACCAGGAGGAGCCATTCCGGGATCCAGAACCGACGGAATCGAGAACACAGCTGTGTTCTGCTCGGCATTGATCGATCGCTCCCAGTCACCGACCCAGACCTGATGAAGGGGCAGAGGAGGCAACCCGGACGCATCGAAACCGAGATGAAGATGGAGGAACGAACCACAGGCGGGGGTCGCCTTCAACGTGTTGCACCAGGTCGTTGCAGCGTCGGGAGGCAGCAATCGCGCCGTTCCCCAGGCATCGGCATTGCTGACGACGGAGTCGGCCGCGATGCAGTCGCCGTTGCTGAGTTCCACACCGCAGACACGGTCGCCATCCAGCCGAAGCTGGCGGACCTCAACCCCACAACGAAGCTCACCGCCGTGGCGCTCGAGGCCGGCAACCAGGGCATCCACGACGGCAGCACTGCCGCCTTTGGGGAAGTCGAGACGAGCATCGGCGTCGAACCATTCGCCGAACAATGTGGCCATCGCCGCAGCATTGGTGTCTGCGGTGGGCATGCCACTGATCAGAAAACAGAGCAGATCCACCCAGTGGCGCAGGAATGGATCCCGGAGATGCTGATCCACCAGTGGCCCGAAGGAACCGCTGAGATGCCGCAAAGATTTGAGGTGGGGCAGCAGGCGACCGCTGCGTTTCAACAGGGCACCCATGGCGTCGACGCCGGGGGGAAGCGCCAGAAGCGGCAGTGCCTCAGCGGCGGCGGCCACAGGCTGAATGACCCGGCAGAAACGCTGCCACTCCTGCAGAACTGCCTTGCCCCGCAGCTCCTGCACAACGGTTTCAAAGCCAGAGCGACCCACACCAATGCTGAGCTGCCCCTCGGGGACCAGCACCTCCCAGTCTCGGTAGGAAAGAAGTTCAAGTGGCTGGTCCAGGGCACGCAGGATCTGGGTCAGGGGATTGGTGCTTGGCCAGCGACTGAGCCCACTCCAGAGGGACGGTCCCGATTCGAACCGGTAACCGGCCCGCTCGAATCCATGGGCAGCACCACCGGGCTGCCGGTGCTGTTCCAGCACGAGAACATCATGACCTGCCCTCGCAGCCAGGGCCGCACAGCAAAGGCCCCCGATGCCACTGCCAATCACCAGAACCTGCGTGCGCTCCATGGTCATGGGGAGATCGACCCTTGTCTCAACACACCATGCCCCAGCAGTTGGGAGGCCAGCTCGACTGCACTCCTCAGGGCACCCTGGGCGAAACCGAAGCCCTCACCCCCAATCCAGTCACCGCAGAATCCGAGTCTGACGGCAGGAAGGCACTGAAGTTCAGGGGGGAGAGCACCAGCAAGTGGTCGGGCTGCACCCCAGCGCATCACGCCACAATCCTCGGCTGCAGCAAGCCTGTCAGCAAGGGATGACCAGGGCGCGAGCATCTCAGCAGACAAGGCAACCTCAGGATTGAAACCATGGGCCACCACACCGAGGCGGCCATCAACCTGCGGGTGAAGCAGGAGACGTTCCACCCCCCAGCGTTGGGCTGCTGGCGGCGTGCACTCGATCAGCGTCGGCAGCGTCTGCGCAGCAACACTCTCCGCGGGGAAGCTCATCATCCGGGTCCAGCGAGGCTCTGTCTGAAGCTCTGCGATCCGCCCGAGGGCCAGGTCAAACGAAGGATCAACGCCAGGCTGCACAGCGTCTCGCAGGGGGCACGTCCTCATCCCCAGCACCTGCAGCGACCGTGGATGGGCCAGAAGATTGCCGCTGAGCACCAGGGCATCGGTGATCGCTACAGGATGCCCTGCCCCATCGAACAGGGTCCAACCCGCGGCATCACGATGCAGATGCTGAATCCGAA
>JBGKDM010000119.1:0-5823 GCA_042954165.1 Synechococcus sp. | reverse complement strand
CCACTCGGCGTGTTGCGGCTGTCCCTGACGGGGCGTTGCAATCTCTCCTGCCCCTACTGCTGCCCGGATGCGGACGAGCCCTCCGGTCTGCTGACGCTGGAGCAGCAACTGGCCCTGGTTCGGGCAACCTGTCGCCTCGGTGTGACGACGCTGCGTCTCACGGGTGGTGAGCCCCTGCTCAGTGAACGGCTCTGGCCCTTGCTCGAGGCGATCGCTGCTGCACGGCGGACGTCCGGGGATCCGCTGCGGGAGCTCCATGACGTGACACTGACCACCAACGGTGTTCTGCTGACGGCGGAACGGGCGATGCGTCTCAGAGCTCTCGGGGTGGATCGCATCACCATCAGCCTGGATGGAGCCGAAGCCCGGAGTGTGGCGAGAATGGCTGGCCTGCGCGGCGGTGTGCGGGCCGGCCAGCAGCTGTTGGAGCAGGTTCTTGCCGGTGTGGTCGCAGCGCGGGATGCGGGATTCTCGCCTCAGCGGGGTGCTCTCAAGCTCAACAGCGTGATCCAGCTGGGGGCGAATGACGATCAGGTTCTCCCCCTGGCCGCGCTCGCCAGGGATCTGCGGCTGGAGCTGCGCTTGATCGAATACATGGATGTCGGCAATCGCAATGGCTGGACCCCGTCACAGGTGATGCCGGCTGCGGCGATGGTCGAGCGTCTGCAGACGCGCTGGGCGCTGGATCCCCTGGGGCGTGCCCCCCATGGAACCGCGCGTCGCTGGCGGTACCGCGATGGTGGCGGGGTCGTGGCGGTGATCGCCTCGCTCACCGAGCCGTTCTGCGGTGACTGCAACCGGCTGCGGATCACCGCTGACGGGCAGGCCTTCACCTGTCTGTTCGCTTCCGAAGGGGTTGATCTGCGTTCCTGCCTCGCTCCAAGCCCGGATCCGGCTGCCCTGGATGCGGCCCTGCGGGCTCTCTGGCGCGGTCGTGATGACCGCTTCAGTGAACGGCGGGCGCAGGTGCCCCAGTCCGCTCCCCACGCTGAGATGGCCTATCTGGGGGGGTGAATTCCGGAAAGTGGTCAAAGCGGTGTTGGTTGCCACCGTTCTGACCGGATGGTTTCGGTACAACCAGCCCAGAGAGCCGGTTCAGCCGGGATCGTCCATGTTCGAACTGCTGGCTTACGAGCGCTTTCGGGATACTCCATCGGTTCGTTTTTTCGACGTCACTGTGGACACGTCGAACGCGCGCGATCTTGTGATTCATTCCGGGCCGGCGGTCAGTCCTCCGGACGATGCGTCAACGGGTGCCTGGCAGTTCTATCTGCATCCTCATCAGGAGGACAATCTGCTGGCGGCGAGTGGAGGACGCACCTTCTATCTGGTGAATCTCGCCTGGGAGGTGCCATTCCATATCGTGCGCCTGGAAAGCGGTGGCGACATCCTGCGCATTCCCCCCGGCACCTTCCATCGCTCCATCTCCGATCCCGACGGATCGGTGGTGCTGAATCAGGCCGTGCGGGAGGACGGGGTCTCGTTGGTGCGGGAATTCCGCGTCTACAACAGCGCCAGGATTCCGGCACTGATGGCTGCCACCGCAACCGGTGCTCCCAAGCCTGTGCTGCACGGCGTCGGGCCCATTCTTCAGGCCGCCTGAACCAGAGGTTGCGCGGGCTCGCGAACCTCGGGGGGAGGTGCACCTTCACCCTCCTCAACGCTGATCGTCCAGCTCAGATCACTGCGTGTGTCGGGGGGGCCGCAGAAGGTGCCGCTGACGGCGGCGGTCAGCTCCGGTTTCGATGATGTCGCCAGAACGACGTAACGCTCGTTCACCTCTGCGCCGGCACTCGGATCGAAGCCTCGCCAACCAGCCCCGGGCAGGTAGACCTCCGCCCAGGCGTGCAGGTCGTAGGACGCGGGGGCCGGATCCAGCAGCTGATAGCCGCTGACAAAGCGGGCGGGCAGGCCGACGACCCGGCAGCACGTCACCATCAGCATGGCGAGATCCCGGCAGGACCCGATGCGTTCACGCAGGGTTCGCCCTGCCGGCCAGGCCGGACCCACGTGGCGCTGGGTGTATTTGACACGCTCCTGAATCAGCGCAATCAGCTGTGTCAGGAATGCCAGGGTCTGCTGATTGCTCCCCATCAGTGCTTCCTGGGTGAGGTCGATCGCCGATGGCTCGTGCTGACCGTTGGGCAGCCAGCCATCGAGGGCTCCGTGCAGATCCTGATTCAGGCGACCGCGGGGGTAGGGCAGCGGAGGTTCGATGCCGTTGAAGCAGCTTTCCAGGGGAGGAGCCGGCCGCGTTTCCACCAGGCTGCGGGCCTCGAAGCTGAGGTGATCGGTGCTGCCCAGGAAGGCCAGCCTCAGGATCTCGTCGCCGCTGGCGGCCACCAGCTCCCGCGCCTGGCTGGGTTCAGGCAGCACGGTCAGCTGATGCTCGAGCAGCCGCTGGAATCCCTGCCCTCTCGGTTTGAGGCAGAGCCGGTGGTCGCCCAGGGTCACCGGAGCTGCGTAGTGGTACGTCAGGCGGTGATGGATGTGAGCGCGCATGCGGGATCGGTTGGGGCGGTCGGCAGGTCGGTGATGGTGAAGTAGCGGGCCTGAATCAGGCTGTGAAGTCGGTTGAGGTCCTGCTGCAGCTGGTCGATGGCTTCATGCAGTCCGCTCTTGATCAGAGCGTCGATCCGCACATAGCTCCAGCGTGCCAACAGTTGTCCGCGCAGGCAGTCGAGCTCATCGGGTGCTCCCTGAACGGGTCGTTGCTCAATCTGCTCGAGGGTGTCATTGATGCCCTGCAGGCAGAAACGCACGGAGCGGGGAAAGATCGGATCCAGCAGCAGGAAGCTGGCCACGGAGACGGGGCTGATGGCCTGCTGCATGCTCTGGCGATACATCTGATAAGCCCCCGCCGTGCGCAGCAAGGTGATCCACTGCAGCTCGTCGAGGACACCACCCACCTCTTCCGGCGTCGGCAGCAGCAGGAAGTACTTCACGTCAAGGATGCGTGATGTCTTGTCGGTGCGTTCGATCAATCGCCCCAGCTGACTGAACAGCCAACTCAGGTTCCGGCTCAGGCCCGCCTCCGTGATCCCGCTGAAGATCTGGCATTCCCGACGGATCGTGCGCAGTTGCTCCTGCACCGGTTCCTGCCAGATCGCTTCCCCGGCCTGCAGGCTCCAGTGCAGATCGTTGATCTGCTCCCACATGTCCGTGGTGATCACATCCCGGATCTGGCGAGCGTTCTCCCGGGCCATCGCAATGCAGCTCACGATGCTGTTCGGGTTGTCCCGATCGTTGAGCAGGAAGCGGATCACATCCTTCGGTTGCCCCGTGGGGTAACTCAGTTCGAAGCGACGGCGATCGCCGCTGGCTTCGACCAGAGGCAGCCAGGGTTCGGCACTGCCGGGAGGGCAATCGAGGGCCATGGCCCCACTGACCTCGAGGAAGCGACAGATGTTCTCCGCCCGCTCGAGATAGCGATGGATCCAGTAGAGGGAATCGGCGACGCGGCTCAGCACAGTGCGGCCTCCTGGGGCTGTGGGGTCAGCATCTGCCCCTCATCCACGATCCAGGTGTCCTTGCAGCCACCCCCCTGGGAGGAGTTCACCACCAGGGACCCGCGCTTGAGGGCAACCCTGGTCAGTCCCCCGGGGCTGACCCAGTTGCTTCTGCCACGCAGCACATAGGGACGCAGATCCACGTGGCAGGGGTAGAGCTCGCCGTCACTCAGTGACGGCACGGTGGAGAGCTGAAGTGTTGGCTGGGCGATGAAGTCGCGTGGATTGGCGCGGATCTTGCTGTCGAAGTCGGCCAGTTCCGAGCGGCTGGCGTGGGGGCCGATGAGCATGCCGTAGCCCCCGGCTTCCGCGACGGACTTCACCACTAGCTGCTCGAGGTTCTCCAGCACGTACTGGCGATCAGCGTCACGGGCGCACAGATAGGTGGGCACGTTCTCGATGATCGGCGCCTCATTCAGGTAGTAGCGGATCATGGCCGGCACATGGGCGTAGATCAGCTTGTCGTCGGCAACACCGGTTCCCGGTGCATTGGCGATGGCGACCCGGCCCTGTCGGAGCACGTCGATCAGGCCGCGCACGCCCAGCACGGAATCGTTCCGGAACACCGCGGGGTCCAGAAAATCATCGTCAATCCGGCGGTAGATCACATCGACGGCCCTTGGTCCGTTGGTGCTTCGCATCCAGACGCGGCCGTTCTCGCAGAACAGATCACGGCCCTCGACCAGAGGGACCCCCATCTGCTGGGCCAGGTAGCTGTGTTCGAAATAGGCGCTGTTGTAGACGCCCGGTGTCAGCAGCACGACCTGCGGTGCATCACTCCAGGGGGCGATGTCCTGCAGGGTGCGCAGCAGGTGGGAGGGATAGGCATCGATCGGCTGCACCGTGCGCCCCTCAAACAGACTCGGGAACAGCCGTTTCATCACCCGCCGGTTCTCCAGGAAGTAGGCCACTCCCGACGGACAACGCAGGTTGTCCTCAAGAACACGCCAGGTGCCCTCGCCATCGCGGATCAGGTCGAGCCCCGAGATGTGGCACCAGCGGTTGAGGGGCAGGGTGAGCCCCTGCATCTCCGGGCGCCAGCCAGCGGAGCTCTCCACATCGGCCCGGGGAACCACCCCGTCCCGGAGGATCTGCTGCGGCCCGTAGATGTCCGCCAGAAAGCAGTCGATCGCTTCAAGTCGCTGGATCAGCCCCCGTTCCAGCCGTTCCCATTCCTGGCTGCCGATCAGGCGTGGCAGGGGGTCAAAGGGAAGGATGCGTTCGCCACCATGGAGATCACTTCCATTCAGACGGAAGGTGGCTCCAAGGCGTCGCAGCAGATGGCTGGCTGCAGCATGGTTGCGGTTCAGTTCCGCGATCCCCATCTCGCCCAGGGACGACAGCAGAGGCTCCAGGCTCGCCCTGGGCGTTTCAGTGTCTCTGGAGAAATATTCGTCGTATCCAGCGGTCGGCCTGTAGGCGGTGAACATCGCCGTTGCTCAAGGTCGCAGGAATTGAACGGCACGACGCGGGCCCTTCCGGGTGACTGTTGTTACGGATCCGGGGCGGGTGGTGTTGCTGCCCTCCCGTTGGCTCATGGTTTGGTCGCGATGGTCACCGTTGGCGACGTCCATTGATCCAGAACATTCAGGAACAGGCGACGTCCCTGCCGCTCGATCCCTGCTCCCAGTCGCCTCCACTGCTCCCGCAGCTCGTCAGGTCCCTGCGGGCCCCGTGCGCTGACGATATAGGCGTGGTCTTCAGCAATCCAGCGTTCGAGCCCAACCTGGTTCAGCTCCAGGTGGCATTGCAGTCCGATCGCATGATCGTCAATGCGAAACACCTGCTCCCGGCAGTGGAGCGACGATGCCAGCAGGGTGGCGCCGGCGGGGAGGCGAATCCGGTCGCCATGCCAATGGAGCACGTTTTCGCTGGGGGCGAGGCCCCGAAGCAGGGGTGTCTCGTCCGCTGATGCCCACCAGTGAATGGCACCGACACCCACCTCTTTGAGGCCTGTCGGTGGGCTGCCGACCTGGAGTGGTTCCACGTGGCCGCCGGCCGCCACCGCCAGCAGTTGGGCGCCCAGGCAGATGCCCAGCACGGGACGGCGCCGTTGATGCCAGGTCGCAAGCCAGTTCAGCTCCGTCCTGAGCCAGTCCATCCCGGGGCTCCCGATGTCGGACACACTCATCGGTCCTCCCAGAACCAGGGCCATGCAGTGCTCGCCCCGGGCTGGATCCGGAAGTGGATCCCCTTGATCAGGCCTCACGATCTCAAGACTGAGGCCTCGCTCCTGGGCCAGTTCGGCGATCACTCCCGGCCCCTCGCGGTCAACGTGCTGAAGCACGACCAGGGTCGTGATCACAGCAGCAGA
>JBGKDM010000118.1:0-2377 GCA_042954165.1 Synechococcus sp. | reverse complement strand
AAGCATCCGTCGCTCGCAGGTCCAACCAGCGAACAGATCAGGCTCATGGGTCACCACGATCAGCACCTTGTCTGCGGCCAGGCGCTGGAGAAGATCCAGCACCTCATCGCGCACCGACCAGTCCAGGCCCGCCGTGGGCTCATCAAGCAGCAGCACATCCGGTTCACGCAGAAGCTGAACGGCCAGGGCCAGACGCCGCTGCTGACCGCCGCTCAGACGTTCAGGGGCCTGCTTGAGGTTCACATCCGTCAGCCCGACACGCCTGAGCACGCCATGCATCCGCTCGGAGCCAAGGCGGCGGTGACCCAGCTTCAGCTCCTGACTGACGCTGAGCCCGAGGAAATGGCGTTCCGGAAACTGAAACAGCAGACCGCAGAGCCAACGACGCTGTCGGCGATTGAGCGGTTCCCCATTCCAGCTGATGGAGCCCTGCTGCGTCGCAGCCAAGCCGCTGATCACCTCAATCAGACTCGTCTTGCCACTGCCGCTGGCGCCGGAGATCAACACCGGACGCCCGGGTTCGGCACGCAGACTGACGCCCTGCAGAACAGGGGTTTCGAGGGTTGCCGGCTGGTAATGCAGATCTCTGAGTTCGAGCATGGGGCTCCGCCTGTCCCGATCGCGATCCGGCTAGGACACAGCTTGCTTGATCAGGGCCCTCGGCAGCGATGATGCAATGAAGCGCGAAGAACCATGGACGTCCGTTTCCGCGAGGTCGACCCCTTCAACTGCTGGCTCTGGCTTCGTTTTGCCGAAATTCCAAGTCAGGGGGAACGCAATTACGTTGATGGTGTGTTCGACAGCTGGTACGTGATGGGGCGTCTCGGCGCCTTCAATGCCGAGAACCTCCAGGCCCATGAGGCCGGAGAAGATCTCAGCTGGATGAGCTACGACAACGAGAACGCGGCATCGGCCATGCCTGCCCTGATGCACAACATGGGGCAGCTCGAATACAACCAGCAGTGGGGCCGCTGCTGGATCGACCTCGGCACCAGTGATGCCTTCGCCCTTGATGTGCTGATCAATGCACTGCGACAACTCGACAGTGATGTGGTGCAGCTCGAGGAACTGCTCGTGGGTGGGGAAAACGAGGACTGGCCCGTTGAGGAGCACCCCGACAGCGTCTTCCCCTCGATGAACTGACCGGGAGATGGCCGAGCTGCGCCGCCTTCTGATTGAGGCCGATCGGCTTCGGGACGCTGATGCCGATGGCGTGCTGGCTCTGGACACCACCGAGCGCCACTATCTCCGGAGGGTTCTGAGGCTCCGGCCGGGTGATCCGTTTGACGTGGTCGATGGCCTGGGCCATCGCTGGACAGCAGGGTTGGTGAGTGGGGAGGAACTCCGGCTCAGCCAGCCGCTCGCTGAACCGATCGAGTGCGCACCCGCACCATCACCGGTGCTGGGCCTGGCGGTTGTCGGCGTCCGACGCGGAATGGACGCGCTCATGCGCATGGCCTGCGAGCTGGGCATCGATCGCATCCAACCGCTTCACTCCCGATGGCGAACGCCGCAGGCGGAGGATCGTCCCGAGCGCTGGCAAACGATTCTCAAGGAGGCCACCGAGCAGTGCGAACGCCTGTGGAAGCCTGAGCTGCTTGCGGTCAAACCAGCCGCTGCGTGGTGGTCCGAACCTGATACAGCTGCCGCCCGTGCCCTGGCCACCACGCGACATCACAAGCTTCCAAGCCTTGCCGCTTGGCTGAACCAGCAACAGGCAGTTGGATCGGATCAGGGACCGAAGGAGATCTGGCTGGCGATCGGCCCGGAAGCCGGGTGGTCGGAGGATGAAGTGCTGGCCGCAGGTACACAGGGCTGGACCACGGTGCAGCTGGGCCCGTCGATTCTGAGAACCGCCACCGCGGCGGTGGCAGCAGCCACCTTGATGACCAACTGGCGATCGATGCGGAATCCCTGAGCCGCCGCCTCCCGCAGCCCCGATCCAATCTCCGGCCCTAAACGAGCGGGCAGAACACGGGGATGTACAGCGTGGCCAGCACCAGAGGAATCAGCTGGCCCTTGCTCAGGGGCAACTGCCATGTCCCGATCCTTGTTGTGGCCCCTGGCCGGGCCAATTGTCCAAACAAATACCTCGCCAGGAGAAAACAGACAACAATCAGGAGCACACCCTCGATCCTGGAGGCATCAGCAATCAAGCGATAAATGCCGAGATAGAAAAAGCCAACTGAGAAGAAAAGAGCCACCTGACGAGCAGTGTTCACAACCAATTGCTGGGTTTTCATTGGATCGCCTGGGCTTGCATCCTCATCCAGATCCTAGAGGCAGCCAACGAACCCGCAATCACCCACGTGCATTCAGCCGTCCTTGCACCTCTGCCAGGCGATCGCCTTGATTCCAGCCACCCGTGGATCATCAA
>JBGKDM010000117.1:0-19802 GCA_042954165.1 Synechococcus sp. | reverse complement strand
AAAAACTGGATCAGCCTGTATCCACGACTGGTGGATGCCTGTTATCTCGAGGGCGAGCCGGTGGAGCCCCAGCCCGGACAGTTCTATGGAGGCTGGATCACCTCAGCCGTGATCGGACCGTTCAAGGGTGATCCCCTGCATCCGGAGCTGATCTGAACAAGGCATCATCAGCCGTCAAATCGCCTGCAGCAGCAGCACCAGGGCAAGACCGAGCAGAAGCCAGACCCACCAGGGAATGCCCGGACGGGACTGACCCCTCTGGCGCGATTGAATCCGAGTCCCTGACGCTCCCTGCAGGGCCCCACATCGGGTGCAGACCAATCGGCCGGCCAGGGAACGGTCTGCCCGCCAGGACCGCGAGCCACACTGCGAACAGACAGATGCCATCGAAACGCCTTCAGTGACTGATCCTTGGCAACCCTGGCTCGAACTCGATGCGGTTGAAGCCTGGCTGGAGACCAGTCGTGTGTTCTACAACCTCAGTCTGACCCTGAACCTCGGCCAGCACACCGCCATCCTCGGCCCGAATGGATCGGGGAAGAGCACGCTGGTTCGATTGATCGATCGCAGCATCCATCCTGTGGTCAAACCCGGTTCAACACTGAAACTGTTCGGGGAATCCCTCCCCAAGCAATGGATGCTCCGGCGCAACATCGGGATGGTCTCCGCTGAACTGGAGCGGAGGGTGGCTGACTCGATCAGGCTGCGAAGCCTCGTGCATGGAGGCTGGTTCGGTTCGATCGGAGTGCCGTACAACCAGAGCCCAAGCCAGGCGCAGCAACGCAGGGTCGACGCGCTTCTGGGAGAGCTGGAACTCGCTGACCTGGCTGAGCAACCCTTTGGCACCCTCTCCGACGGTCAGCGGCGGCGGGCTCTGATTGCCCGTGCCCTGGTCCATGCCCCCCGCGTCCTGGTGCTGGATGAACCCACGAACGGGCTCGACCTGAAGGCCAAACATCAGCTTTTTCAAAGCCTGACGAGGCTCTGCAGGCAGAGAACGACCATCGTGATGATCACGCACCAGCTCGATTCGGTGATTCCGGACATCCACCGAGTCATCGGACTCCGCCAAGGCGCTGTGGTGCTCGACGGAGCTCCACAGGAGGTCCTCAACGGACCTGCGTTGAGCCACCTGTTTGCGACACCCCTCCAGGTGGTGCGGGCCGGTGGTTACCTCCAGGCTCTGCCCCTGTCATAACCTCGCCTGAACGTGGATCACAGCGATGAACAGCAACGCCAGCATTGATGCTCTGGAACTGATGCTCACGGATCTGCGCACCCGCAATGAACCGATTCGCCATAAAGCGGCCTTTCGCGGCTGCCAGCCGGAATTCCAGTCCTTGGTCAGTCGCTTGATCGAGCAGCTTGAGACCGAACTGATGGACGCGAAACAGCGTGAACGTCTCCAGAAGCGCGCATGATCTGCACCGTTCCAGTGTGTTGCTCTAATCGGGGCGATTGCCCCCATCTCCACTGTCGCCGTCCACGTCAGTGAGCGCCTGGCGATAAGCGGCTGGTGCCAGCACAAGAAACACGAGCCACCAGCCCAGAACGGCAACCGACAGGGCGAGCGTCAGCCAGAGCCAGCCGAACAGGAGCCAGCCGAACAAAGGCACGGCACATCCGGTCAGAACGATGGTCCATGGCTGGCACCACCAAGGCTTGTGCGACCACAGATCGCCGTTGGATGACTGATCCGCCGCGGGGCCGGAACTCACTGAAGTGACGCCAGCGCACCCTCAGCATGCAGCTGAGCAAGGTCGTCATAACCACCGATCACCGCGCCGTCGATGAAGACCTGGGGAAAGGTCGACATGGCACTGCGCTGGTGCATGACCTGGAACAGGTCATCGGTGTCCACGGTGGTCACCCTGTGCTCGATCGACAGACTGCGGAGCAGGCGCAGGGCACGTGCTGACCAGGGACAACCAGGGAGGACGGCGATTTCGACCCGAGGGTTGGATTCGACGCGAGAGCTGGAGGCGGTCCACCTGTCGGGCTGGGGGATGTCCGGCACCGGTGCAGGGTGCAGGTCCGTTGGCTGGGTGGGAAGCGCCTGGTCCAGCAGACCCACAAGCAGATCGGCACCTTTCAGGACCAGCGTTCCAGGCTCAAGATGCCCGCCCCAGACCTGGCAGGCACCATCCGAGAGGCTGAGGTGCAGGTGGGCACCATTGGGAGAGAAATGTCCCTGCAGCGTGATGATCTCGAGATCACCTTCCAGAACGTTGGGAGCTTCGCGCCCCGGGCATTGAAAACTGGCGCGCGACAAGTTACCGACAACGCCGAGCACATAGCCGGAGACGTTGTTGGTGCGTGCCAGCGTCTCGAGGGCTTCACGCAGATCCTGGCCGGGAGCAAGCTTCAACGCCAGGGTTTGCATGCAGACCAGAAAATCAACCGGGCCAGATTAACGCCTGCCAGTCCGAAACCAGAAAAACACGGCCTCGTTACGATCACGGTGCGACTTCGTTACGTCCTCGTGTCCATTCTCCATTCTCTTCTCAGCGAACTCCAGGATCGGCTCGTCAGCGAGCAGACGAATCCGACGGCAGCCGAGGTGGCCGAAGCGGCTGAATCGGAGCGGCTGAATGTGACGCTCCCTTCGGGTGTGATCGGACGATTGAAGAGACAGGCCCTCGACGAAGGCCGCAGCTGCAGCAGCCTGGCAACGTTTCTGATCGAGGACGGACTGCGTCGACACAGCAGCCTGACGTGAACCGCTGCTTCAGCGGTATGGCTCAACCCTGATCCAGGCGGCGCACGATCAATCCCATGGCCACAAGGGATCCAGCCAGTGCGATCAGGAGGGCCATGGTCATCGACTGAAGGAGCGGCTCACGACAGGTTGCCACGTCTTGCCTGGGAGCGGTGGTGCTGGAGAAGAGAAGCCGTCAAGATGGGCCGATGCCGATTGACGGGACAGGGAACGGAGCCGAATGCCGGGGTTAGGTCACACCTGGCACTGGAGTGATGAGGAACTTGTCTTCCTCCCGGACAAGGCGCTCTGGCGGCCCTGCAGCCGTGATCTGATGGTGGCGGACCTGCACCTCGGCAAGGCGGAGGTGTTCCAGGCCCATGGGATCCCGCTACCCAGTGATCAGGACCGGGGCACACTGAATCCACTGCTCCGTCTCTGCAGTGATCTGGCGCCGCAGCGTCTGCTCGTGCTGGGTGATCTGATTCACGGCCGCGCAGGGCTCACCTCTGCCCTGCGGGACACCCTCGCCTCCCTGCCGGAACTCTGCGGTTGCGAGGTGCTGTTGATCGGAGGCAACCACGATCGCTGCAGCGTCCTCGAGGGGCTTCCCCAGCAGAGCAGTTTCAGGCTCGGCCGGCTCTGGCTCAGCCATGAGCCTGAAACCCCTGCCCACGACACCGAGACAGCGCTGCTGAATGTCTGTGGTCACATCCATCCAGTCGCCTCCATTCATGGAGGGTATGACCGGTTGCGGGTGCCGTGCTTTGCCTTTGACAGCGACCAGCAACGACTGCTTCTGCCGGCCTTCGGACAGCTCACCGGAGGCCATCCCTGCGATCGGCGCTACCGAAAATGGTTGGTGGCTGATGGCACAGTGACGCCCTGGTTGGAGCCCTCCTCCACCTCTCGTCGCACCAGGTTGACCGGATGACACGCTCCCTTCCCAGACCTGGTTCGCGGAATCGTGCGGCGATCAAGCCCAGACGCGACCGTCAGCCCCGCAGACGACGACGTTCGCCGTTCCAGCGCCGACGCTGGTGGCTCCTTGGCCTTCCGGTCCTCGGATGGGTCACGCTCGTGGCCCTCGCCCCGAACGCACCCGGACCCGGCGAAACGGGCCCGGACAGCAGCTTCAGCGCGCTCGGGGAGGCCGGGGGGGCCTTCCGCTATGTGCCCGATGCCGAGGTCTATGCCTTTGACCTCGACCCGCGCAAGGTGCGGTTTGGGCTGCTCGAGGGCTGGGACCGGGAAGCCGAGGCCTATGCCGACCCAAGCGCACTGGCGTTTGTCACCGGACCGATGTATGAGCGCCATCTCGAGTCCGACGGCAGGGAGGTGACCGTGCCCCTCGGTGATCTCAAATTCGGCCGACGGGTCTGGCGAGGACGCAATCGCAGTGCGGCACGCCAGCGGGCCTTCATCGGGATCCGGCACGACGGCCAGGTTGATTTCGGCTACGGCGAACTCAGCGATGCCCGGGCCAAGGCCTACGACACCTTCATCGGGGGATTGCACAGCGTCTACAACGACCTGCAGGCAGCCCCACCGAGTTACAAGGGGGCCTACAGCATCAGCATGGGGCAGAGGATCCGCTACTACCTGCCGCGGATCCGCATGATTTACGGACTGCGTCAGGACGGCCGCCTGGAGATGCTGATGAGCCGGGACGGCCTGACGCTTGAGCAAACGCGAGACCTGGCGCGCCGGCGGGGTCTGGTCAGTGCCTATCTGCCTGACCACGCCTCCAAGAGCCGTCTGATCATTCCTGGTGTCAAGGGATTCACTGACGAGGATGCCAACTGGATCAGCGGCGGTGCCACAAGTTTTGTGCATGTGCCTTACCTGTTGCGACTGAGCAGGCGCGGGACCGACCTTCGGGGCACGCTGATGGCCGACCTCGGCCTGAACGTGCGTCTGGGCAATCGCTGCACGGGTCCGATCGACTGTGCTCAATGGCTCGGCGGGCGCCTGGTCGACCGTTCGCTGGCAGGTCTGAACCGGGTGATGGAACAGGGCGTTGAACCTGTGGCGAGGATGATCTGGAGCCCGACGACGGGTCCATACCGACCGTCTGAGGGACCATCGCAATCCGATCCCGCAGAGGTGGGACGCCCCCCGCTTCCCGAGCCCCCGATCACGGCGGATCCCCTGGTGCTGCGAGAGAGGCCCCAGGCTGATCCAGTGCCCGACCGGTTGACAGGCAACGATCTGGCGCCGGCAGGTCAGGCCCTGAGGCCGGGCCTCCGCCCGCTGCTGCCTCCGGATCTGCCACCCCCGGTCGTGATCGACGAGTCGGCATGGTGGCCCCCCGAAGCCAGCACCGATGGCAACCTGAACTCCGCTGTCGTGCCTGATGCGGCTGTGGAATCGTTTGCAGCACCGCCGCTACCGCCACTGGTGTCTCCGTCTCCAGGGGTGTCTCCCCCGGCTCCACCGCCCCGGCTTCCGGCACTGCCCTGACAATGCCGGTGAATCGGAACATCAGACGTCGTGAAGCGCCAGGGCTCTGACCACATCGCCACGGGTGATCACACCGATCGGCTGTTGGCCTGAATCCACCACATAGAGGCGCTGGGTGCTTCCTGCATGCAGTTGCGCTGCTGCTTTCGGCAGAGGCAGCGACTCGGCACAGGCATGGCTGTCATGACTCATCAGGTCCTTGACAGTGGTCCCCAGCACCTGGTGCACCTGTTTGTCCCAGTTGAGTGGGTTGCGCAGGTAGATGACACTGTCGAGCAGCATCACGTAGGGACCTGCATCCAGGCCGCGCTCACGCACCATCAGGTGCTGTTCCGTCAGTTCGCCGATCAACTCACCGGCGTCGTTGACGACGGCAAGACCACTGACATGGTGCTCACTGAGCAACGCCACGGCTTCCCTGAGCTCGGTGTCAGGCCTGACACGGAGAACCGGGCTGCTCATCACGTCGCCGACCGTCTGCTGGAGCACCATGGATCGCAAGCGATTGCCTGCATTCTGATCTTGACCAACCGATGGCGCACCTGGGCCGACCGCCTCACCGTCTTCCGCGCCGCCGCAGGGCTACCGCTCCTGCTCTGCCTGCTGCTTCAACAGGAGTCAATGGCGTGGTGTCTCCTTGTGGCCGGTGGTGCCAGCGACGCGTTCGACGGCTGGATGGCCCGGAAAGCAGGGGGAGGCAGCAGCTGGGGAGCTCGGCTGGATCCCCTCGCCGACAAAGTGCTCCTGACGGCACCGTTGCTCTGGCTGGCTGCCAGCGGAGGTCTGCCGCTGTGGTCAATCTGGTTGTTGCTGGCCCGGGAAATGCTGATTTCGGGTTGGCGCCGTGATGCCAGTGACGGCGCTCCAGCCTCCCGGCTGGGGAAAGCCAAGACCGTGCTGCAGTTCGTCAGCCTGCTGCTTCTGCTGTGGCCAGGCAGCTGGGGAGACAGCGCGACGGTTGGCGGACTGCACCAGATCGGCTGGTGGCTGTTCTGGCCCTCCCTGGCTCTGGCCCTGCACTCGGCAGTCGGTTACCTCAGATCGAACCGATGAGCGCAGCATCTCCACTGACATCGGGAGTCGCACCAACCCGCTGGCTGTAATCCAGCTCATAGTTGTGGCGGATTGCGGACACCGCGTCGTAGCGCGGACTCCAGGCAAGCTCCCGTTCCGCCCTGCTCACGTCAGTGAGGAAATGGCTGAGACGCAGGGGGAAGGCTTTGCGGGCCTTCGGATCCAGACCGCTGGGATCGAACGGGCGGACATCGACAGCATCGGGAGACTTGCCACAGGCCAGGGCAGCTGCCTTGACGATGCCGGCGAAGGTGATGCCGCGACGCGACGAACAGTTGTAGATGCGATTCGTGGCCGCATCCACACCAAGGGAACGCACCATGGCATCGGCGAGGTCATCGACATGACCGAGCTGGGTGATGGTGCTGCCATCACCCGGAAGCGGAACGGGGAGGTTGTGACAGACCCGATCGAAGAACCAGCGCTCAACCGGGTTGTAGTTGCCGGGGCCGACGATGTAGGTCGGGCGGAAACTGGTGTAGGGAATTCCTTCCTGCAGAAGCCAGGCTTCGGTGTCGGCCTTGCCGGAATGGCGGCTGGCGGGATCGAGGGGAGCGTCCTCGTCGAGGGGCCACTGATCGGACCCGGCGTAGACCCCTGCTGAGCTCACGTACAGAAAGCGATGGCGCGGAGCCCCTGTCACCGCGATCACCGCTCGCGTGTCATCAAGGGTGCGGCCTGAACTGTCGACGATCACGTCGAAGGAGCGGCCCTGCAGCTGGGCGAGATCCTTCCCATCGCTTCGATCTCCGGTGACATGGGTCACCCCCTCCGGTGCCGGCTGACGACCACGGGTGAACAGGGTGAGGTCGTGCCCCTGTCGGAGCAAAGATGACACCAGGGGCTTGCCCACAAAGCGGGTGCCGCCCATCACCAGGATCTTCATCGGGGACTCTGCGCTGGCGCCATTGAAGCGTGGGCCATGCCCCGCACTGCAGGATGGGGAGCAGTGATTACCTCCCCATGGAGATCATCCCCGCCATCGACCTGCTGGGTGGAGCCTGCGTGCGACTCCACCAGGGGGATTACGACCAGGTCACCCGCTTCAGTGACGATCCTGTGGCCCAGGCCCTCAGCTGGCAGCGTCAGGGTGCAACGCGACTCCACCTGGTGGATCTGGACGGCGCCAGGAGCGGTGACCCCGTCAACGACGCCAGTGTCAGGGCAATCACAGAGGCCTTGTCCATTCCCGTGCAGCTCGGTGGAGGGGTTCGTTCAGCGGAACGGGCCGAATCGCTGCTGAGCTGTGGACTTGATCGCGTCATCCTCGGGACGGCGGCCATCGAGAACCCCGATCTGGTGAAAGACCTCGCAAGTCGCTACCCGGGGAAGGTGATCGTGGGCATCGACGCCAGGGATGGCAAGGTCGCCACCCGCGGCTGGATCGAAGAGAGCACCGTTGAAGCCACCGACCTGGCCTCCGAGTTGAGTGCATGCGGCATCGCGGCGATCATCAGTACTGACATCGCCACCGATGGGACCCTGGCGGGGCCGAATCTGGAGGCCCTGCGCGCCATGGCGGAGGCAAGCTCCGTTCCGGTGATCGCTTCGGGGGGGATTGGCTGCATGGCGGACCTGCTGGCCCTGCTGGCCCTGGAGGCCCGTGGGGTCACTGGCGTGATTGTCGGCCGGGCCCTCTACGACGGTCGGGTCGACCTGTCCGAAGCCATCGATGCGATCGGCAGCGGACGGCTCCAGGATGCGTTCACGACGTCAGGTGGTCTGGCCTGATCAGGCGGTTCAATCGAACCCTTGATCCAGACCCTAAGATGAAGTGATTCCGCGCAAGGTTGTGTCGGGCGCATCCAGCCACCATCAACCCGTCGGAACGCCCCTGAGCAATTCCGGCGCTCAAGGTGCCTTTGAACGTTGCCGACAGCTGGGGATGCGTCTCAGCCGTCAGCGGCGGATGGTGCTCGACCTGCTCTGGTCAGAAGCAAGTCACATGAGTGCTCGCGACATTTTCGAGAAACTGAATGCCCGTGGTCGGAGCATCGGCCACACCTCGGTGTATCAGAACCTGGAAGCTCTGCAGTCGGCAGGAGTGATCGAGTGTCTTGATCGCGCCAATGGACGGCTTTATGGCTACCGGAGTGATCCCCACAGCCATCTGACCTGTCTCGACAGTGGCCAGATTGAAGACATCGACGTTGAGCTTCCCCCTGATCTCCTGGCCCAGATCGAGGCAGCCACCGGCTACAGAATCGAGTCCTACACCCTGCAACTGAACGGTCGACGCAGCAGCTGATTGAGGCTGGCACTGGAGCGATCACGAAATGCTCGTTAGCTTGGCCGAAATGACCTCGCAGGTGCCTGTTGAACGCTGCCGAAGCTGAGATTCTTCTGTTGGCGCCTGCCCTGCTGGGTGAATCCCTGGCCCTGCGCCTCACAGCCAGTGATCCGGAGCTGGTGGTCAGGCTGCGGGACGACGACCTGGTCAGTCACCCTCGCCTCGTGATCTGGTCGGTCGGGCGGATTGAACACCTCGCCCTTTTTGATCAGGAACTGCGACGTCTGCGTGAGCACTGGCAGCCCTCCCCCTTGCTCCTGCTGCTGCCGGCCTCGCTTCCGATCAACACCGAGTCCATTCTCAGCCTGGATTGCGAGGGCCTGCTCCAGGATCCCGACACCGCCACACTGCGTGCCGCAATCGCAACACTCCTGGATGGAGGCCGGTGTGTGCGTCTTCACCGTGACAGCGGCCGGGCTCCTGAGCCCAGACCCGCCATGGGGGTTGGCCAATGGTTGCTGACCAGTGGCCTGCAGCAGATCAGCAACGATCTTCAGCTGATCGAGGCCCTGCTGACCCCTCCGCCTGAGAACCTGATGCTTCGGCTGCTGCTCGAGGGGCGGGCGAGGGAGCTGCGCAGTGCCCGCAACCTCCTCCTTCTGCTGTGGGGACCACTCCAGGTCGGCCTCGCCGATGCCCGGCCCCTGGGACCGACTCAACCCTCAGCCTTCGTCGACGGGATCGACACGACGCACCCGGGATCAACAACGGCGATCACCGTTCGTCAACGCAATGCTGCGGCGGTCTGGGCCTCGATCGAACAGCGCATCGCCGAAGCCGTGGGCTCCGGACTCGGCAACGCCACCGGTCGGATGCTGGCCATCGAAGGTTTGCACCCTGAGCGGCGCCGCGATCTTCTCCTGGCGCTGCTGCAGCAGATGAGTGCGTTGGTGACGCGTCTTCGCAGTCCATCAACTGACACCGATCCGCAGCTGACGCGACCGCTTGAGGATCAGTGGCTCGCTCTCCAACCTGAAGTGCGGCGCCAGGCCGTCCAGTCCATGGCAGGAAATTATGTGCGCCTGCCCAGGGGGGAGGACCTGCAGCTCGTGGCAGAACAGCTTCTGAGTGAAACGGATCTCGATCAAGCTGATGAAGAGCTTCCCAACCCGCAACGGATGCTTGCCCCCTTACTGCTGGATCAGCCTGTTCTCGTGGATGGACAGCTCCTTCCCTCGGATCATCCCCGTGCCCTCCTTCAGCTTGAAGCCCTGGTGACCAACTGGCTGGTTCGGAATGCTGAGCTGATCACATCGGAATTGCTCGGACTCTGCGGCGAATGGCCGGAACTGCGCCGTTACCTGCTTGAAGAGCGTCTGATTCCGACCCGTGAACTCGAACGCATGCGCAACCAGCTCAACAACCAGTCGCGCTGGCAATTGTGGATCGAACGACCGGTGAGGCTCTACGAAAGCCAGCGCCTGCTGTATCAGTTGCGTTCCGGACGGATCGAACCACTGGTGCTGATCGAACCGCGTGACCAGGAACTGCGGCAGCTGGGCTGGTGGCAACAGCAGGTGGCCTTGCTGCTCGAAGCACGCGATGCCATCGCTCCCCAGATGCAATCACTGATCCGGCGCATCGGCGATCTCATGGTGGTGCTGCTCACCCGGATCATCGGGCGCTCCATTGGTCTGATCGGCCGTGGTGTGGCCCAGGGCATGGGCCGACCGGTGAGGCGTTAAGCCATCGGACAGGGCTGAAGGTCAGAATGCCGCCTTTGCAGCAGAGCTCCATGGCCTGTCCGCTTCGCTTCGTCTTCGGTCTGGTCATGGTGTTGCTCACCCTGGCGACTCCGGTTCAGGCCAGCCTCAGCAGCGACAGCTACGACGGCAACATCTACGCGTTGTACGCGGGCAACGGCTCACTGGTTCCACCCGCGACAACCCTCAAGGATTCGCTGGCGGCGGGGAGAACCAGCGTTCTCGTCTATTACCTCGATGACAGCAGCACCAGCAAGACATTCGCCCCGGTGGTCTCGGAGCTGCAGCGGTTGTGGGGGCGCTCCATTGATCTGATGCCGCTGACGACCGATGGCCTTCAGGACCGGACGCCCTCCGGTTCGGATGACCCTGGGACCTACTGGCATGGCCTGATTCCCCAGGTGGTGGTCCTCGATGGATCGGGTCAGGTTCGGCTCGATGAATCCGGTCAGGTGCCCCTTGATGCGATCAATCAGGCCATCAGCGAAGCCACAGGACTCCCCGCGCCGGAGGGGGTGAGCACAACGCTCAGTTTCAACGAGCTCAACACGGAGGTGCAGACGCGCTGATCACGGGCCTCGAACCGCTTACGCTGCGCGCCTGATCCCCCCGGCCCTTGGTCGACGACCGCATGGACGTGCTGCTCCTGATCCTTCTGGTCCTGGGGCTGGGGATTCTCTGGTTGGAGGCCCGGCATCGCCTCAGACCGGCCTCTCCGCTTCAACTCAGGGCCACCGACTGGAGCGTGCAGTGCGAGGGCATTCACCTGCATGTGGAGGGATGGCTCGAGATCAGCAATCCCCATCCGCGGATGGAGGTGTTCGTACCCGAAATCAACGTCAGACCCGTGTTGCTCGGGACGACCCGTCTGGAGGCGCTTCAACCTCAAGTCCGACTGACGGCGGATCATCCCGACGAGAGCCCACGTGACGACGGGTACTGGGCTGCCTACATCGTCAAGGGTGGAAAGACGACACGGCTGAAAGTGGAGATCGCCATCAGCTCCCGTGACGGCGTCAATGCTGCCCAGGACATCGACACCCTCTGGGCGGATGTTGACTGGGTCAACTACGGGCCCTTCGGACGCCTGCAGCGCCGCCAGGGTGTCGTCGTTCCGCTTCGCCGTCCCCAGGTGATCACTGCTGAAGCAGCACGGTTCCGCCAGGGCGATCACTGCTCGGTGCTGCCGATCCGGACCCATCTGCTCGGACCACTTGATGACACCGTTGAGGTGTTGAACACTTACGCGGGCCATCTGGTGCAGCCCGGTGACGTTCTCACCATCGGCGAGACACCGGTTGCCGTGATTCAGGGTCGGTACGCCCACCCCGCCACCGTCGATCCGGGCTGGTTGTCTCGACTGCTCTGCAGAGCCTTTCATCCCACCAGCAGTCTGGCGACAGCCTGCGGCCTCCAGACCCTGATCGATCAGGTGGGGCCCACCCGCGTCTTGCTGGCCTGGAGCCTTGGATTGATCCTGAAACTGCTGGGCAGCCCCGGCGGCTTCTACCGACTGGCCGGGCGCCAGGCCCGTCTGATCGACGATGTGACCGGCACGACGCCTCCCTATGACCAGACCATCGTGCTTGGCCCCGACCAACCCGAACGACTCTGCGAAACGGCCGCACGGACCCTGGGTGTGGCGGTTGCCATCGTGGATGTGAATGATCTGGGCCGGGTCAAGGTGCTGGCCAGCAGCGCAGGCTGCGATCACGCCCTGCTTGAGAGGGCGCTGCGCCCGAATCCTGCCGGCAACGCCAACGAACGGACACCCCTCGTGCTGGTGAGGCCAGTCTCCTGAACGCAGAGGCCGAAATCGGGGGATACATTGTGGTCACACGCTGATGAGGTGGGGAGGTGGAGTCATCCGGCAGCGCACTGCGGGTGGAGCCTCTGAGGGCCGCTCATCTGACCTGGCTTCAGGCCAGTGACCAGGCGCCCCTCCTTCCCAGGCTCCAGTCCTTCCTGATCAGAGGCTGGATCGCCCAGGCGGAGAACCTGATGCCGGGCCTGCTGGTCAGCCGGCAGCCCCTTGCCCTCGTCGCCCATGAAGATCACTGTCTTCGAACCCTGCTGCTGATACGCCCCCATAACCGACAGGGCAGCTGCTGGCGTCTGGAACTGCAACCGCTGACGCCTTCCCGCAGTGTGAGTGAAGGGGGCGTGATGCGCGAGTTGTTCCAACTTGCGCTTCTCGGAGCCCATGCCCGTTCACGAAGCTGGGTTGTGCGGGTCAGAAGCTCCGATCAGGTGCAGATCGCTGCACTGCGCGAACTGGGTTTCCAGCCGATCCGGACCCTGCGGCGCTGGCGCCCACCCAGTGGATCCAACACCAAGGGATCCGATCGCTCCGCCATCGCGGATCTGCCCAGGGGATGCCGTTGGGCCGGCATCGACCGTCGCACCGCGTCGGTTCTGTGGCCTCTGGATCAGGCCTCGACGACCAGTCATCAGCGCCAGATCGTTGATCGACAACCCATTGATCTGCTCGACCAGGCGGGTCCCGGCAGCGGCATGCTTCTGGTGGATTCCGAAAAGGAATCAGGGGGACCCAACTCCCGGGAGGTTGCCATTGCCGGTCTCGTCCGGCATCAACGCAGCGATGGTGAGCAGGTGCTGGAGATCCTGCGAGAACCTGCCTGGGATGAACGACTGCAGAACGCCCTGCCTGCCCTGATGCAGCGCCTTGCTGCAGACCACCCCAGGGTCACGGTTGTGTGCAATGGCGATGACGGCATCGTCTGCGATCGGATGAACCAGCTGGGATGGTCATCGCGCGACGATGAGTTGCTGCTGGGACGAAGCCTCTGGCGACGGCAGCAGAACGGACGGTTGCTGCAGGCCACCCGACCTCTCGAGTCGATGCTCGGTCGCCTTCAACCGCAGCGTCCCCCCCTGCCCACACCGTCCCTGGGGGGCCGACGCTGAGCCTTTGCCTTCTCCGCCCCCCCGTTCCGTTCTCAGCCTTGATGTCGGTCGCAAACGTATCGGCATCGCCGGTTGTGATCCGCTTGGGATCAGCGTCCGTCCTCTTCCTGCCCTGCGGCGAGGACGATTCGACGACGATCTCGTTCATTTCGAAGATCTCTGTCGCACAAGACGCGTGGAAGCGCTCGTGGTCGGCCTGCCCCTCGATCAGCAGGGCAATCCCACCGAACAGGCGAAGCACTGTGAGCGGTACGGCAGGCGGCTCGGGACGCTCCTGGACCTGCCTGTGGCCTGGGTCAACGAACACAGCAGCAGCTGGGCCGCAGCCGAACAGCGCAATCTCCACGGCGATCGAACCGGGCGCCTCGACAGCGAGGCTGCTGCGCTGCTGCTTGAGCAATGGTTGAGTGACGGGCCCGAGCCAAGGCCGGTCGAAGCGGCGACCCCACCCCGTGGCCGGTCCAGCGACGAGGCATGATCCTGGAAGCAATGACGTGCTGATCCATGACCGCCAGCGGCCCCGGCAACAGTGGAGACGTTCCCACCGTCCTGGTCAAGGACAGCACAGGCAGAGACCTTCTCTGCTTTCTGGAACAGCTGATTCCCCTGGACGGCAAGGATTACGCCCTGCTGACCCCCGTGGACACTCCGGTCTGTCTCTTCAGGCTCAAGGACGGCAGCGACCCTGAGCTGATCGATGCGATCCAGGACAGCGAGCCGATCCTCTCCGTGGCCGATGTCGTGCTTCAGGAGCACGAACTGACGCTCGTGCGCTCTGCAGTCACCCTCACCGTCAGCGGCGAGCTGGATGAGCCGGAGCCCGAGGATCTGGAGGAGGATGACACCGATGAGGATGACGCCGAGACCTATGAGCTGCTGGTGAGTTTCCTGGTGGATGCCCAGGAATACGGTCTCTACATCCCCCTCGATCCCTTCTTCGTCGTTGCCTGCATGGACGACTCGGGTGCTGTTCTGGTCGAGGGTGATGCGTTCGATCGGATCCAGCCGCGCATCGAAGCCGAGCTCGAAGAGCGTGATCTGTCGGAGTGATGCAGCGTCAGTGGCTTCAGCCTGACTGGGATCCAGGATTGACAGTGGTTCAGCTCCCCCTGGATCACCTCCTCGACCGTGGCATCAGAGCCCTTCTGCTCGATGTGGATCGCACCCTGCTGCCCGGCCACGATGTGGTGTTGCCCGAGGCTGTGATGGGCTGGGCTCAGTCCGCAAAACGCCATCTGAGGCTGCATCTCTTCAGCAACAATCCCTCCCGTCAGCGGATCGGCGCCGTTGCTGATCAACTGGATGTGACCTACACCAGCGGTGCCGCCAAACCCCGGCGTGCAGCCCTGCAACGCGTTCTCGAGGATCTCGAGGTGAAGCCGGAGCAGCTGGCCATCATCGGAGACCGGGTGTTCACCGATGTGATCGCCGGCAACCGACTGGGGCTTTACACCGTGTTGGTCCGGCCCCTGAAAGCCGATGGAACCCCGTGCCCGAATGACAGGGTTCAGCGCTTTGAACGGGGCCTGGCCAGGATGTTCGGGGCTGAGATGCCATGACCCTGAGGGTGGTGAAGATCGGCACAAGCCTTCTTCGCGGTGAGGGTGAACTGTCAACGGTGGAGGTGATCGAGCGCCTGACCTCAGCACTGGCCCAGAGCCTCAAGCGCGGTGACCGGGCGGTGCTGGTGAGCAGTGGCGCGGTGGGTCTCGGTTGTCACCGCCTCGGCCTGGAGACCCGACCTGACGACGTGGTCGGTCTTCAGGCGGCGGCCGCCATCGGTCAGGGTCACCTCATGGGCATCTACGACCAGGCGATGGGACGCCATGGCCATGCCGTTGCCCAGGTGCTCCTGACCCGGTCTGACCTCTCCGATCGCCGCAGCTATCACAGCGCCTCGGCGACCCTGCATCAGCTTCTGGACTGGCAGGTTCTGCCGATCGTCAACGAAAATGACACCGTCTCCTCGGCCGAGCTGCGCTTCGGCGACAACGACACCCTCTCAGCCCTGGTGGCGACGGCCCTCGGTGCCGATGAACTGATCCTCCTCACCGACGTCGACAGGCTCTACTCCGCAGACCCGAGGGTGGATTCCTCAGCGACGCCGATCACAGACGTGCACCACCCTGACCACCTTGCCGCCCTCGAAGAGGGGGCTGGCGATGGAGGGCGCTGGGGGACGGGCGGCATGACCACCAAATTGGCTGCGGCCCGGATTGCCACAGCCAGTGGCATCACTGTGCATCTGGCCGATGGCAGGCGGGCGGATGTGCTGGAGAACCTGCTCAACGGTGGACGCGGCGGCACCGTCTTTCACCCCCATCCTGAACCCCTCGGGAACCGAAAGAGTTGGCTGGCCCATGCCCTGAAACCACAGGGGAATCTCCACCTCGACCATGGCGCCTGTGCAGCAGTGCAGACCCGTGGCGCCTCGCTGCTGATGGTGGGAGTGAAGCGGTTGGAGGGCAGCTTCGCCGCCAATCAGCCTGTCAGTCTTCTGGATCCGGATGGAACCGAATTTGCGAGGGGCCTGTGTTCCCTGAGCAGTGATGCCCTGCATCAGGCGTTATTGGCGGGGGGGCCGACGGCAGAGGAGCCTCGCCGACGATCCCCCGTCGTCGTTCACCGCGATGTCCTTGTGCTGCTCGACACGCCTACGATCCGGCCGGAGCCGACCTGAGTCATGCGTTTCAGCACATTGATCGCAACCCTGCAGCAAGGGGAAGGAGGGCTGATCTCTCACCAGATCGGAGCGGATCCCGAACTCACCGGTGCCGCATCGCTGGAGAAGGCCGCTGAGTCCCAGATCAGCTTCCTGGAGAAAGGCAGTGCTCTGGCTGCGGCTCTGGACTCCAGCTCAGCAGCTGCGGTGCTGCTGCCCGACCAGCATGACCTCCGCGACCTGGCTGAGCGCCGCGGCATGGCCTGGGCCGTTCTGCGTGATCCGCGGTTGGCGTTCGCCGAGACCCTTGAGCAGCTGCATCCAGATCCAAAACCGACTGCTGAAATCCATCCCACTGCCGTGATCGGGGAGAGGGTGGAGGTCGGCCCCGGCGTGTCGATCGGCGCCCATGTCTGTATTGCCGACGGCAGTCGGGTCGGTGCTTACTCCGTGCTTCACCCTGGCGTGGTGATCTATCCGGACGTGGAGATCGGAGAGCACTGCGTGGTTCATGCCAACGCCGTTCTGCACCCCGGGAGCCGTCTGGGCCCGGGCTGCATCATCCACTCGACCGCCGTGATCGGATCTGAGGGGTTCGGCTTTGTTCCCACCGCCCGTGGATGGCGCAAGATGCCGCAGACAGGTCAGGTGGTGCTTGAGGCGGCCGTCGAGGTGGGCTGCGGCAGCACCATCGATCGGCCTTCTGTTGGCGAAACACGACTCGGGGCAGGCACCAAGATCGACAACCAGGTGCAGATCGGCCATGGAGTGCAGACCGGCAACGGCTGTGCCTTCGCTGCCCAGGTGGGCATTGCGGGTGGGGCCACCCTTGGTGCCGGCGTCATCCTTGCCGGACAGGTCGGTGTCGCGAACAGGGCAAAGGTTGGTGACCGCGCGATCGCCAGCTCGAAAACAGGCATCCACGGTGAGGTGGCAGCCGGAGAGGTTGTGAGCGGATATCCCGCGATCCCTAACCGTCTGTGGCTGCGCTGCTCGGCAGCGTTCGCCAAGCTTCCGGAGATGGCGAAACAGCTGCGCGACCTCAGGAAGGAGATCGCTTCCCTGAAGGATCAGGCGCGAGCCCCTCAGTAACCTCGCAGGCTGCACCGTTTTTCTGAGATTCCATGCGCCAGCATCGCGTTGTACTGCTGCCCGGTGATGGCATCGGACCGGAAATCACGGCGGTGGCTCGCAGACTGCTGGATGCCGTTGGCTCATCCCATGGATTCAGCCTGACGTTTGAGGAGCAGCCGATCGGCGGTTCTGCCATCGACAGCTGCGGTGAACCGCTTCCGGCCACCACCCTCGAGGCCTGCAAAGGGGCGGATGCCGTCCTGCTGGCTGCGATCGGCAGCCCGCGGTTCGACAGCCTTCCCCGAGAACAAAGGCCGGAGACGGGACTGCTGGCGCTCAGGGCGGGCATGGAGCTGTTCGCCAATCTCAGACCGGTCAAGATCGTGCCGGCCCTGATTGATGCCAGCAGCCTTCGCCCTGAGGTGATTGAGGGGGTTGACCTGATGGTGGTTCGGGAACTGACCGGTGGGATCTACTTCGGTCAACCCAAGGGTCGCGTGGAGGCCGATGGTGAGGAACGGGGCTTCAACACCATGACGTACGCGTCATCCGAGGTGGACCGGATCGCACGGGTCGCCTTTGAACTGGCCAGGGAGCGACGGGGGCAGCTGCTCTCGGTCGACAAGGCGAACGTGCTGGATGTGAGCCAGCTCTGGCGCGACAGGGTGGAAGCCATGGCACCCGCGTATCCCGACGTGCAGGTCAGCCACATGTACGTGGACAACGCCGCCATGCAGCTCGTGCGGGCACCGCGTCAGTTCGATGTGCTGCTGACCGGCAACCTCTTCGGCGACATCCTCAGCGATGAAGCCGCCATGCTCACCGGTTCGATCGGCATGCTGCCATCGGCGTCGCTCGGGGCAGACGGCCCTGGACTGTTCGAACCGGTGCACGGCTCAGCGCCGGACATCGCGGGTCAGGACAAGGCCAACCCCATGGCCATGGTGCTGTCGGCAGCCATGATGCTGCGCATCGGCCTTAAGGAAGGCGACGCGGCAACGGCCCTTGAGACGGCGGTGGACCGGGTGCTTGCAGCGGGCTTCCGCACGGGCGATCTGATGGCCGAAGGCTGTACCCAACTCGGCTGCGAAGCCATGGGTGAGGAACTTCTCAAGGCACTGGATCTGTAGCGGCCATTGCAGTTGCCGGCCCAACCCACGGCCAGTTGGACCGGCGACCTGCTTAACTCGCGGGGTTCACTCCTTCTGCGTCGATGTCGAAGCGCCATCCTGTTGTCGCCGTTACAGGTTCCTCCGGTGCCGGCACCAGCACCGTGAAGCGTGCTTTCGAGCACATCTTCGCTCGCGAGAACATCACCCCGGCGGTTGTGGAGGGCGACAGCTACCACCGCTTCGAACGCATGGCCATGAAGGAGGCCATGGCTGATGCCCTGGCCAAGGGTGAGAACTTCTCCCACTTCGGCCCTGAGGCCAACCTCTTTGACAAGCTCGAGGAGCTGTTCCGTGTCTACGGGGAGACCGGCGGTGGCCAGAAGCGTTACTACCTCCACAGCACCGAAGAGGCTGCTGAGCACAACGCCAGACTCGGCGTCAATCTCGAACCCGGTCAGTTCACCCCCTGGGAAGCCATCCCATCCGGCACCGACGTTCTCTTCTACGAAGGTCTCCATGGCGGCGTGAAGGGTGAGGGTTACGACGTGGCCGCCCTCGCCGATCTTCTGGTGGGTGTGGTGCCCATCACCAACCTCGAGTGGATCCAGAAAATCCATCGCGACAACGCTGAGCGTGGCTACTCCGCCGAAGCGATCGTTGACACGATCCTGCGCCGGATGCCGGATTACATCAACCACATCTGCCCCCAGTTCAGCCGCACGGACATCAACTTCCAACGGGTTCCCACCGTTGACACCTCGAACCCCTTCATCTGCAGAAACATCCCCACGCCGGATGAGAGTTTCGTGATCATTCACTTCCGTAAGGGAGCCCGCGAGAAGTGGGGGATCGATTTCAGCTACCTGCTGAACATGATCCACGATTCGTTCATGTCGAGCCCGACCAGCATCGTGGTCAACGGCGGCAAGATGGGTTTTGCCATGGAACTCATCCTCACGCCGATCATTCATCGAATGATCGAAGAGAAGCAGAAGCTCGCCTGATTCAGATTCAATTTCCTGAACAACCCTTATCGTGGGCCCATCTGAGCAATCAGGTGGGCCCATTTCTGTCCCGTCCCCCTCGTTCGTGATCGCAGGTGCCTCCGTTGGCACCCCTCTGTCACCGCGATGGGACCGTGTGAACAGCCGTGATCTGATCGCAAGGGCAAGGGCGATTTACTTCCGCTATCTGAGTGAATCGGGAAAGGCGGTGGAACCCACGGGTGTTGTGATCTGCGGACGCAACGGAGACGGTCGGGTTGTCTTCGACCTCCCGACCCTGCTGCCGCACGAAGAATTTCTGTCCACCCAGCTGTTGCGGGGAAAGACCGCCAGGCGCAGTGCAGGCCGGTGATGAACGTCCTCAGACTGGTGGTGATCGGAGCCTGCATCGGCAGCTTTCTGAATGTGGTGGTCTGGCGTCTGCCACGCCGGGAATCCGTGGTCTGGCCAGGAAGCCACTGCCCGAACTGCGGCAGCCCTGTGCGCTGGCAGCACAACGTTCCTGTGCTCGGCTGGCTGGCTCTCCGGGGACGCTGCCGGGACTGCGGCTGGTCGATTCCGATCCGCTATCCCCTGGTGGAACTGGGCACCGCAGGCCTATGGCTTTCAGCAGCAGGAGCCAACGGCCTGGGGGCCGACCTGCCTGAGCCACTGAATCTGGTCGCAGGTCTGGTGCTGGTGAGTCTGCTGGTGCCACTCGCTCTGATTGATCTCGATCATTTCTGGCTGCCGGAGCCCCTCTGCCGGGCTGGTGTGGCCTGTGGCCTGGTCGCGTCCGTTCTGGCCATGGCCAA
>JBGKDM010000116.1:0-4261 GCA_042954165.1 Synechococcus sp. | reverse complement strand
GCCCCGTTGGTGACCGTCGCCCATCAGCTGGTGGCCAGCCTTCTGGTCGCGCTTCTCGCCGCCCTCACCTGTCGACGTCCGCACCCCGCCGATCTCGCTGCCGCTGCAGACCCTGATTCACCTTCTCTGGAGCCTTGCCATGGCTAGTTCCACTGCTCCGCAACCCGTCGCCATCACCCGCGAGGAGGTCGTGCCCTCCCGCAAACGTGTCCGGTTGCCGGCCTGGCTTGAGGTGGCAAAGCCCCGCCTGATCCCCTTGCTTCTGGCGACGACCCTTGGGGGAATGGCCCTGAGTGAAGGGTGGCCGCTCGCTTCGCCTCGCCTGGCCTGCACCCTTGGTGGCGGCGCACTCGCTGCCGCCGCCGCAGGAGTTCTCAACTGTCTCTGGGAGCAGGAGCTGGATGGCCGGATGCAGCGCACCAGCGGACGGGCTCTTCCGTCAGGGCGCCTCTCACCCACCTCTGCCTTCGCCGGTGCCATTTCCTGCACCCTCGCGGCCGCTGTTCTGCTGGTCAGTGGAGTGAACTGCCTGGCGGCAGCGCTGTCCCTGCTGGGGCTCTGCAGCTACGTGCTCCTCTACACGGCCTTCCTGAAGCCGCGAACACCTCAAAACATCGTGATCGGGGGTGTCGCCGGTGCGATTCCTCCGTTGGTGGGCGCTGCTGCCGCCACGGGCCATGTCGGCCTCAGCGGCTGGTGGCTCTTCGCCCTCGTGATGGTCTGGACGCCTGCCCACTTCTGGGCCCTGGCCCTGCTTTTGCGCGATGACTACCGCGCGGTGGGGATTCCGATGCTGCCTGTGGTGAAGGGCCCCCTGGTGACAGCCCATGCGATTCGTCGTTACGGCTGGGCCACGGTGCTGCTGAGTGGATTCGGCGTGCTCGCTCTGCCCGAGGGAGGCGTGCTCTACGGGCTGCTCCTGGTGCCCTTCAATGCCCGCCTGCTGCAGATGGTGCGCAATCTCGCCCAGGCACCGGAGAGCACCGACCGGGCCAAGGCCCTGTTCCGGTGGTCAATCCTCTACCTCTTCGGCATCTGTCTGCTTCTGATCATGAGCCGCCTTCCAGCTGCTGCACTGTTTGATCAACAGGTGCATCACGCCATCGATCCCTTTCTCGGCGGCCTGATCCAGACTGCTGCCTAGATTCCACATCTCTTGTCCTGCCTCGGCCTGATGCCTTTGTTGGAGCTGGCTCATCTGCGCAAGTCCTATGGCTCGGTCACAGCGCTTGATGACCTTTCTCTCGCTGTGCCTGAAGGTTGCCTGTATGGCCTTCTCGGCCCCAATGGCGCCGGTAAGACCACCACGTTGAGAATCCTCGCCACTCTTCTGGAGCCCGACGCAGGGGAGGTCCATGTGGCAGGTATTGATGCACGGGCTGATCCCCGGGCCGTGCGTGAACAGCTCGGCTATGTGGCTCAGGAGGTCGCGATCGACAAAATCCTCACGGGCCGAGAGCTTCTTCAGCTCCAGGGCGATCTCTACCACCTGCGCACCCAGGCGCGTGATGAGCGGATCGCAGAGCTGATTGCCCTACTTGGCATGCACGACTGGGTCGATCGGCGTTGTGGGACCTATTCCGGAGGCATGCGCCGTCGTCTCGATCTGGCCTCCGGTCTGTTGCATCGGCCGCGGCTTCTGGTGCTCGATGAGCCCACCGTTGGGCTCGACATCGAGAGTCGGGCTGCGATCTGGGACGTCTTGCGTGCCCTCTGCCGCGATGGCACGTCCGTTCTGCTCAGCAGCCATTACCTCGAGGAAGTGGAGGCTCTGGCTGACCGCATGGCCATCATCGATGCCGGCCGGGTGATCGCGGAAGGAACGCCTGAGGCGCTCAAGCAGCAACTCGGCGGTGACCGTGTCACCTTGCGGGTCAGGGAATTCAGTGATGCGGAGGAAGCCGCCCGGCTCCAGTCTCTGCTGCGCCCTGTGGAGGGTGTGCTGCAGATCGTGGTGAACCGTGCTCAGGGCTATTCCCTCAATCTTGTGGTGGAGGGAGAGCCTGTGCTGGAACGGTTGCGCTCTCAGCTTGCGCAGGAGGGGCTCTCAGTGTTCTCCCTGGCCCAGAGCCGACCCAGTCTTGATGATGTGTACCTGCAGGCCACAGGCAGGACCCTGATGGATGCGGAACTGGCGGTGGCAGGGCAGCGGGATGTGAAGCAGGAGCGGAAGCAGTCCATGCGCTGATCTCCCAATCGTTCTGTTCGATCCCTTGATGCCCAATCCGATCCCCCGATGACCGCTTCGCCTGCCCAGCGCACCCCGTTCTCTGAAATCGTCCAGGAAACGACGGCACTGACGCGCCGTCTGTTCCTCCAGCTGCAACGCCGACCGTCCACCCTCGTCGCCGGGGTGCTGCAGCCGTTGATCTGGCTGGTGCTGTTCGGAGCTCTGTTCTCAAGGGCTCCGGAAGGATTGTTGCCTGGAGGCACCAGCTACGGCCGCTTCCTCGGTGCGGGGCTGATCGTGTTCACGGCGTTCAGTGCGGCGCTGAATGCCGGCCTGCCGGTGATGTTCGACCGTGAATTCGGCTTCCTTAACCGTCTTCTGGTGGCTCCTCTGCGAAGTCGCAGTTCGATCGTGTTCGCATCGGTGATCTACATCACCACCCTGAGCCTGGTGCAAAGCCTGGCCATCATGGGCACAGCAGCACTGCTGGGCTATGGCTGGCCCGGAATGGCGGGGCTTGGTCTGGTGCTGATCACGTTGCTGATGCTGGTGTTCGCCGTCACCGCGCTCAGTCTCGGACTGGCCTTCGCGCTTCCCGGACACATCGAACTGATTGCAGTGATCTTCGTCGCCAATCTGCCGCTTCTGTTCGCGAGCACGGCCCTGGCCCCGCTGTCGTTCATGCCGCCGTGGTTGGGCTGGCTGGCTGCCCTGAATCCCCTTACCTTCGCGATTGAACCCATTCGTGCCGCCTACGCCGGCCCCCTTGACCTCTCGCTGGTTCTGCTCGATGCCCCCTATGGCTCGGTGAGCGGCTACACCTGCCTCCTCGTGCTGATGGCTCTCACCGTGGGATTGTTCCTTCTCATTCGCCCGCTTCTCAACCGCAAACTTGCCTGACCCTGTGACTGCCCCCAATCCCTCACTCCCCCAGCAACGGCGGGATGCCCTCCTCCAGCAGCTGCGGGAGGTTCGCTCCCGTGGAGACCGGCGAGAGATCGCCCGCATCGAGCTTCAATGGGCTCATCGGTATGGGGTCGCGACGCTGCCGGAGGCGGCGGGCACCAACGACGAGGTTGCGTCGTCTCAGGTGGTGCAGGGGGTTGTGGCCGATCCGAGCGAATGCCTCGATCCTCCAGCTCCCGAGCCACTCTCAGAGCAACGCGAAGATCCGAGGCCGTCACCTCTGGCCCGCGTCAAATCTGTCATCCGGGGGTGCCTGGATGACGTCAGCAGTGCCGTCGCTCCGAGTACTCCGCGGTCTGCCGTTCAGGAGGCCGACCCCTCGACGATCCCTCTGCCTCCTGCTCCTTCTCTGAAGCGTCTGCGACGTTGGCTGCCCGATGCGTCTGACGACCTCCCCCGGGCGTCCTGATCGATGGCGTGTCTTGATGCTGACGCCCTGCGCGGTGGTCTGATCGTGTCGGTTCAGGCACCTGAGGGCTCGCCGATGCGTGATTCCGAGGTGATTGCAGCCATGGCGGAAGCCAGCCTCCTGAATGGGGCCGTCGGCGTTCGTCTTGAAAGCCCGGAGCACATTGGCGCTGTGCGCAGGCGGTGTCCCGATGCCCTGATCATCGGCCTCTGGAAGCGCACATTTCCTGACAGTGAGGTCTACATCACCCCGCGCTGGCATGAGATGCAAGCTGTCTGGAGTGCCGGCGCCGACATTGTTGCCATCGATGCAACGGCGCGTGCAAGGCCGGATGGTGAACTGTTGGCCGACCTGGTGCGGCGTGCATCCGAGGATCTCAAGGCTCCTGTGATGGCCGACGTCGACAGTGTCGAAGCGGGCGTGGAAGCGGCCCGTCTCGGGTGTCGCTTCGTCGGCACCACCCTGTTCGGTTACACCGCTGAGACGGCTGCGGCTTCACCTCCTGGTTGGTCTCTGCTCGAGCCCCTGCGTCAACAGCTTCCAGCAGGTGTTGCGTTGATCAGTGAGGGGGGTATCGCGTCCGCTGAGATGGCCGTTGAAGCACGGAAGCTTGGAGCGGACTGCGTGGTGGTCGGCACCGCCATCACGGGTGTTGACCTGCAGGTGCAGCGGTACTGCAGGCAGCTGGCTGCCGGATGACGGCATCCGTTCCCGCG
>JBGKDM010000115.1:0-6144 GCA_042954165.1 Synechococcus sp. | reverse complement strand
GTGTTTCCCCACCATGAGAACGAAATCGCCCAGTCGGAGGCGGCCACCGGCACCGACCTGGCCCGGGTCTGGCTGCACAACGGCATGGTCAATGTGGGCGGCGAGAAGATGAGCAAATCCCTCGGCAACTTCACCACGATCCGGGCCCTCCTGGAGAGCGGCGTGTCAGCGATGACCCTGCGCCTGTTCGTGCTCCAGGCCCACTACCGCAAGCCCCTGGATTTCACGGCAGACGCCCTTGAGGCCGCCACCACCGGCTGGAAGGGCCTCAATGCAGCCCTTGGCCTTGGCCGGACCCACGCAGCAGCGCTGGGGTGGGACGCGTGCGAGCCGCTTGAGGCCGGCGCCCAGCGTGCGGAAGCCCTTGCCGTTGGCGATCTCGAGACCTTCAAGACCCGCTTCATCACGGCGATGAATGATGACCTGAACAGTTCAGGCGCTCTGGCGGTGCTGTTTGATCTCGCCAGGCCGCTGCGCGGTCTGGCAAACCGACTGTCGCGAGGGGATCAGCCCGACCATTCAGCGGAGAACCTCACGGCTGTTCAACAGCGGTGGCAACTCCTGCGCGAACTCGCCGCCGTGCTGGGTCTGCGCGAGGAAACAGACCACGCGCCTGCCGGCGCTGGAGCCGTTGACCCTGAAACGGTCGAAGCGGCGATCGCAGCCCGTCAAGCAGCGAAACAGGCCAGGGATTTCGCCGAGGCCGATCGAATCCGCGCGGAACTCACGGCCCAGGGCATTGAACTGATCGACAAAGCCGGTGGGATCACCGAGTGGCGCCAGGTCTGAACCAGGCAGACTGCAGGTCTCCTTGTTCCTGACGGATGCTCTGGCTGAAGCGCCTCAACTTCATCGAAACCGCCAAGCTCGAGATGGAGCTGATGAAAGCCTTCGAAGCAGGCGAGGATCTCGATGCCAAAGTGCAGGCACAGGCTCAACGGGCTGAAGCCGGTGATCCCGAACAAGCCTGGAAGCTGGAGATCTGGCAGAAGATGCTGATCAGGATCCGCAAGATGCAGACCCTGATGCAGAACCAGCCCAACCCGAAGCGCTGATCAACGCCGGCGTCACCCCTTGAGCAGATCAGCCAGGCTGATCACCAGCCCGATCGCCACAACCGGCGGAGAGACCCAGCGCAGCACCACCAGGAGCAGGCGACGGATCAGGGGAGAGGTGCCGGACTCAGCGAGATCCTGACGAAAACGCTCCGGCACCACCCAGCCAAGCAGCAGGGCGAGCAGAAGGCCGCCGAGGATCAGGAGTAGCCCACCGAACACGGCGTCCATCCAGCCGAGCACATCCATCGATGTGGCCGCCGGCAGCCCGGCGATGAAGATCACCGCCGTCGATACCCAGACCGCCCGGGGACGGCTCCAGCCGAGGCGCTCGATCAGGCAGGCCACCGGCACCTCCAGCAGTGACACTGCCGAGGTGATGGCTGCGATCAGCGCCAGACCGAAGAACAGAACAGCCACCACCTGGCCTGCCCCCCCCAGGGAGGCAAGCCCCGTGGGCAGGGCGATGAAGATGGCCCCCAGGGTGGAGCTGCTGATCACGTCCTGGAGCCCGAAACTCATCACCACGGGAAAGGTGACCATGCCAGCGAGGATGCCGACCGCCGTGTCCATGCCCACCACGGCGATCGCCTCGCGGGGCAAGGCATCCTTGCGGCCCAGGTAGGCGGAGTAGGCCAGGATGCAGCCGATGCCGGTGCCGATTGAGAAGAAGGCCTGATTGAAGGCGTAGCGGATCGTGGTGAGGTTGGTCAGCTGCGCGTTGTCCCAGCGCAGCAGGAACGTGCGGTAGCCCTCGCCGGCCTGATTCAAACCGGAGGCCCAGATCGCCAGACCGATCAGAAGCAGAAACAGCAGGGGCAGACCCCAGCGGGACAGGCGTTCAATCCCGGAACGAACGCCGGCTGCCACAACCGCCGCCGTCACCACGAGGCTGAGCAGCTGACCGAGCAGAGCGGACCGGCCGCCACTCAGTCCGGCAAAGAAGGTTTCCGCCTCGTTGATCGTGCCGGGCAGGCCCTGGCTGAGCGTCTGCACCAGGGTCGCTCCGGTCCAGCCCATCAGCACGGCGTAGAACGCCAGGATTCCGCAGGGGGCGAGAACAAACAGCCAACCCATCGGCTGCCAGCGGCGACCCGCCGCAGCCACGGGAGCCATCAAGGGGCTGCTGCCGGTGCTGCGGCCCAGCACCATTTCGGCCACCAGCACCGGCAGACAGACCACCAGCACCACCAGCAGATAAAGGAAGACAAAGGCACCCCCACCTCCCTGCGACGCCCTGTAAGCGAAACCCCAGAGGTTGCCCAGGCCCACAGCAGACCCAGCGGCTGCGAGCACGAAGCCCAGACCCGAGCGCCACTGCTCCTTGACCGCCATGCGTAGTGAAGCCATTGATCAAGGCGCAGTTTGCCAGGGTTCGGCATGGGAAACTGGGCGCACCTGCGGGATCGATGTGAAAGCCATCAGCGTGCTGGGCTCCACGGGCTCGATCGGCACCCAGACCCTGGAAATCGCCCAGGACTTTCCCGAGCAGTTCAAGGTGGTGGCACTCACCGCCGGCAGGAACCTGGCGCTGCTGGTGGAGCAGATCCAGCAGCACCAGCCTGAGGTTGTCGCCCTCGCCGATCCTGCGCTCCTGCCCGAGCTGAAGGAGCGCCTCAAAGCGTGCGGGCTGCCTGAATCAGCATCACCCCAGCTGGTGGCAGGGCCGGATGGCCTCAATGTGGCCGCGTCCTGGGACAGCGCTGATCTGGTGGTGACCGGGATCGTGGGCTGTGCTGGCCTGCTGCCCACCCTCGCGGCCATCCGTGCGGGCAAGGATCTGGCGCTCGCCAACAAGGAAACGCTGATTGCCGCCGGACCGGTGGTGTTGCCGGAGCTCAAGAAGAGCGGCAGCCGCCTGTTACCCGCCGATTCCGAGCACTCAGCCATCTTCCAGTGCCTGCAGGGCACACCCTGGGCCGAGAACGCACGCCTGTCCACGGGGGTCCCCACCCCCGGCCTGCGCCGGATTCAGCTGACAGCCTCCGGTGGTGCGTTCCGCGACTGGGATGCAGCTGATCTTGAGAACGCCACCGTCGCCGACGCCACCTCCCATCCCAACTGGAGCATGGGTCGCAAGATCACCGTGGACTCCGCCTCCCTGATGAACAAGGGTCTGGAGGTGATTGAGGCGCACTATCTCTTCGGGCTCGATTACGACCACATCGAGATCGTGATCCATCCCCAGTCGATCATCCATTCCATGATCGAGTTGGCGGATTCATCCGTTCTCGCCCAGCTGGGATGGCCGGACATGAAGCTGCCGATCCTTTACTGCCTCAGCTGGCCCTCGCGCCAGGAGACCCCCTGGCGCCGTCTCGATCTCACCGAGGTTGGACAACTCACATTCCGGAAGCCGGATCCCGCCAAGTACCCCTGCATGCAGCTGGCCTATGCAGCCGGTCGCGCCGGTGGCACCATGCCGGCGGTCATGAACGCCGCCAACGAGGAGGCCGTGGCCCAGTTCCTCAACGAGAGGATTCATTTCCTCGACATTCCTGCCGTCATCGAAGCAGCCTGTGAACGCCATCAGTCCGAGTTGATCGCCAACCCAAGCCTGGAGGATGTGCTGGCCGTGGATCAGTGGGCACGTCAGGCGGTCCGTGACCAGGTTGAACGCGGTATCCGCAGAATCGCGATGTCAGCGATCGCGGCCTGACCTGCCGGAGCTGCTTCGAGTGGCTATGGATAAGGCATTCGTGGATCAGCCCGGGAGCCATGCTCATCACCACAACCCCAACCGTTGAGGGGCAACGCGTACTCCACTACCGCGGGCTGGTCACGGGAGAAGCCATCATCGGCGCGAACCTCTTCCGCGATCTCCTGGCCAGCATGCGCGACATGATCGGTGGGCGATCCCGTGCCTACGAGGAAGCGCTGGAGACAGCACGGCAAGCTGCCACCGATGAAATGGTGCTTCGTGCCAAGGCCAAGAACGCCAATGCGGTGATTGGCGTTGATCTGGATTACGAGGTGTTCGGGGAAGGGGGAATGATGCTGGTCTCCGTCAGCGGCACCGCCGTTCTGCTCGATGGCCAGATGCCGCAGGGCGAACTGCCGCCGATTGCGACCTGACTCCTGACCTGTCCTGACCGTTCCAGCCGACCATGAGGAGCACGACCGTGCTGCCGCCGAACGACGAACCGCAGCGGATCAGTCACCACCTGTTGCTGTGCGCGACACCCACCAAAGCCAAATGCTGCGCTCCTCAGGACGGTGCCGCCACCTGGGACGCCCTGAAGCGGCTCGTTCGTGAGCATGGCCTGGAGGACCCTCAGCGCGCCGGGGGTGTGGTGCTCCGCTCCAAGGTTGACTGTCTCCGCGTCTGCGTGAAAGGACCCGTTCTTCTGGTCTGGCCCGATGGCATCTGGTATGGAGAGATCTCTCCCGAGCGCCTCGAACGCATCGTTCTCGAGCACGTGGTTCAGGGGAAACCCTGCCGCGAATGGATCCTGAAGCAGACCCCCTGGCAGCCCGTTCAGGGCTGAATCGCACTGGCGCAGAGATCACCCAGCCAGGCGCAGGCCACCCGATCAGACCAACACCCCTTGCGGAGGGTGTCACCAGGCGCATGGAACCCGTTGTGTCCACCTCGGGACGTGAGCAACACCTGGAGAGAGCTGTCCGCAGCAGGCCCCTGTGCCCGCTGCAGCTGCTGGGCGGAGGCGGCGGGCACCCATGGATCATCCAGAGCCTGCAACAGCAGCGTGGGCGGCAGGGACGACGGCTGATCCAGCAGCCGCGGCAACGGAGATGCGCCGCGGTAGTAGGCCTCCACTGAAGCGAATCCCCAGCGCGGTGCTGTGACCGCAGCATCAAAGGCTCGGATCGAGCGGGGAGGATCAGTCCTGAGCTGGTGTGCTTCGCCAGCCTTCACGCCGAACGGGTCCGCAAGGGTCTGGCGGACCAGGCGTTGCAGCAGCCAACGCTGGTAGACCCGATTGCGCGGCCGCTCAATCGAGGCACTGCAGGCCGCCAGATCAAGGGGGCTGCTGGCACAGAACAAACCATCCAGAGACCGGGGCGCGGCCAGGCAGGCATTCAGCAGCATCGTCCCCCCAAGGGAGATGCCGGCACCGAGCAGCGGGAGCGGACGCTTGAGCCCCGCCTCCGTCGCAAGCGCGGACGCAAGACCCCGGGCGTGCTGCAGAACCGGCAACAGATCGCTGTTGCAGGCTGCTGCGTAGGTTCCTCCAGCCAGATGCCGCCCGGGATCGGCACCGCGCAGGTTGAGGCGCAGCACGGCAAACCCTGAAGCCTGCAGACAGAGACCGAGGCGGCGGAGGCCCTCGCGACGGCTGGATCCACCCAGGCCATGCAGCACCAGAACCAGCGCCCTGGGAGCGGATGGCTCCGGGGCCAACGGCCGATCGAGGAAGGCCAGCAGCTCACCTGCTGCAGCGGCACCGCTGGGCAGCGCCGGCACGGGGACTCTGATGGGCTGGCCCTGCTCGGTTGGCAACGCCAGGGGTCTGAGCGTGTCGCGCAAGGTCTGCAGATCGCCGCCAAGCCAGGGGAAGCGTTCCCGATACGGCGGGATCCCCAGCTGCCGCAGCACCCGGGGATCCTCGATCAGGCTCTTGGACTGGCCTGTCACGCCGCAGAACTCACTTCTTGCCGACGCCGAGTTCCTTGAGTTCTCCGAGCAGATCACCCAGCACCTTCTTGGCATCACCGAACACCATGGACGTGTTGGCCAGCTCGAACAGGTCGTTCTTGATGCCGGAGTACCCGGCACTCATGCCGCGTTTGACCACAAACACCGTGCGGGCCTGCTGCACATCAAGCACGGGCATGCCGTAAAGCGGCGAATTGGGATCACTCTTGGCCTGGGGATTGACCACATCGTTCGCCCCGAGAACGAGCACCACATCGGTGGCAGGAAATTCAGGATTGATCACATCCATTTCCTTGAGCTGCTCGTAGGGCACATCCGCCTCCGCAAGCAGCACATTCATGTGACCAGGCATGCGTCCGGCCACGGGGTGGATGGCGTAATCCACCTGGATGCCAGCGGCTTCCAGGGATCGGGTCACCTCCCGCAGCGTGTGCTGGGCCTGGGCAACCGCGAGGCCGTACCCGGGAACAA
>JBGKDM010000114.1:0-3508 GCA_042954165.1 Synechococcus sp. | reverse complement strand
CGACTGGCTGAATGACTGACTGAATGACTGCGCGCATCCATGCAGGAAGACACCGGTTGGTGTCAATGATGACAACGGCTGATTCCGGAACGAACGAAGTTGTCGGAGATTCAATTTGTGCTGTTTTGCGCTTCGCACTTTCTCTCGGCCTTCTGCTTGGAATGTCCCATGGCTGGGTGATGGCCGAAGCCAACACATCCGACCAGCCGACCCTGCTGAACCCGGTACAAATTGTTAATTCCAATACAGAATGGAGTCCTTTTGGTAGCGATTCATACCAGGGCTTCCCATACTGAAATTCTGTTCTGAATTTCAGGCGTGACAACCAGCACTTCCACTGTTGTCGGCCGCAGTCCGATCACCATTGCGGCAGGCTTTCTTGGAGCCTTCATTGTCGGCTCCCTCGGCGTTCAGCTGATCCGCATCCAGGATGCGTCCGTCCAGGCCGGAACGGCAGCGGTCGATCCTGTGATCGCCAGTCCTGCAACGCTCTGGGCCGCGCTCGGTGACCGCGACATCCAGGTCTCACCAGGCGCGGTGGCCACACCTGCCCCCGCGGTGAACGTGGAACCGGTGGTCGGCTCCGAGGCCACCCTCTGGTCTCCACTCGGGGATCGCTGATCCGGCTGCGATTCGATCGGTTTAGGGTCTGGGCAGAACAACGAACAGGCCGTGGAACTCAACCGCCGTTCCTTCCTGATCGGCGGAGGACTCACCGCAGCTGGTCTGCTCGGCCTGGCGCCGAACGCGACACTCCCGGCCGCGGCCAGCGCGGTTGATTCGGAACCGGTCGCCGAACCGCTGGGGGTCTGCCGACCGCAGGACCCCCTCGGACAACTTCTCAAAGGCAACCAACGGTTCGCGCGGGCCTGGCGCAGTCAGACAACCGCCAGCGCCATGGACGAGCGCGCCGATGCGATGGCGTCTCTCTGGACCAACCATTGCTATGAATCGCCGGAGGCGCTGGCGAGCGGCCAGGCGCCATGGGCCTCCGTGCTGAGTTGTGCTGACTCCCGTGTGTCACCGGAATGGATCTTCGGAGCAGCCCCCTCCGATCTCTTCGTCATCCGCAGCGCCGGCAACACAGCCTTCAGCAACGCCATTGGCTCCCTTGAATTCGGCGTCGAACATCTCGGCACGCCTCTGATCATGGTGATGGGTCACAGCGGCTGTGGTGCTGTGACAGCGGCCCGTGATCAGGAACCGCTCACGCCAAACCTCGAGGAGCTGGTGACGCCGATTCGCGCCAGCCTCAGGCCCGGCGAGACCCTCGAGGCAGCGATCAAAACGAATGCCCGGCAATGCGCCCGGCAGCTCACCGAACGCAGCCCCCTTCTGGCCGAGGCGCAGCGGAAAGGAACACTCAGCATTGTCGTGAGTTACTTCGACATCCGATCAGGAGACGTCACCCTGCTCTGATCTGGCAGGCTGACGGGTGTGTTCGCCACCGGCAGCGGATGGGGAAATCCCTCAGTCACCTGAACCAGCAGGGAGAGGTGCACATGGTGGATGTCGGTGACAGGCCAGCCACCCAACGGGAGGCCGTTGCCCAGGGGAGCATCAGGATGGAGGCCAGCACCCTGCAGCTGATCGAGCGCGGCGAAACCCCCAAGGGTGATCTCCTTGCTGTGGCAAGGGTTGCCGCGATTCAGGCGGCCAAACGCACGTGGGAACTGATCCCCCTCTGCCATCCTCTGCCGCTCAGCGGCATGGACGTCGCCATTGAACGGGACCCTGCACTTCCCGGCCTCGTCCTCACCTGTGGATGCCGCACGACCAACCAGACCGGCGTGGAAATGGAGGCGATGACAGCCGTTTCTGTTGGGCTGCTGACCCTCTACGACATGCTCAAGGCCGTGGATCCGGGGATGAGCATCGGTCCGATCCAGCTGCTGCACAAGGAAGGAGGTCGCAACGGTGTCTGGACGCGCTGAGCCCTACGGCCCGGAAGGATTGCCCGTTGCGGAGGCTCGGGCGCAGGTGCTCGAAGCCATGGCGCAACGGCCGGGACCTTCCGGAGAAACCCTGCCCCTGAACAGCTGCCTCGGTCGCGTCTGCCAGCGGCCTGTGCAGGCCGTCGCCGCCGTACCGGGCTTCCGCGCCTCGATCATGGACGGCTATGCCCTGGGTCAGGCCCATCAGCCGACCATCGGCGACCGATGGACACTCTGCGGCCGTTCAGCGCCGGGAGCACCCTTTGACGCCACCCTGAAACCCGGGGAGGCGATCCGCATCCTCACAGGCGCGCCGCTGCCGGAGGGCGCTGGATGGGTGCTCCCCCAGGAACTGATCCAGCGGCAGGGAGACAGCATCAGCCTCGATCGGGAGGCCTCCGCCTCGCCCTGGATCCGGCCTGCGGATGAGGAGTGCCGCGCAGGCGACGTCCTGCTGGAGGCCGGCACACGGCTGAGCGCCGCCATGCTCGGGCGCCTGGCCGGTTGTGGGGTTCCTTCCATCAGCGTGACCGTGCAACCACGCATCGGACTGCTGATCAGCGGCGATGAACTGGTTGCCAGCGGTGACGAACGACCCCCAGGCGCCATCTGGGAAAGCAACAGCACCCTGCTGAGCGCGCTCCTGGAGCAGCTGGGGTACCGGATTCACCACCAGCGGATCGAATGCGATCAGCCGGAAGCACTCCGGAGCGCCCTGCAGGATCTGGCCAGCCGCTGCGATGTGGTGGTGACCACCGGAGGCGTATCGGCGGGAGACAGCGACTGGATCCGCCCTCTGGTGCAGGAACTCGGTGAGGTGAATTTCTGGAAGCTGTTCCTGAAACCGGGCCGCCCCTTCGCCTTCGGCTGGATCGGCCCGCAGGTTCCCTTCTTCGGTTTACCCGGCAATCCCGTGGCCGCTGCGGTCACCACCCTTCAGCTGCTCTGGCCTGCCCTGCAGCGCCTCGAAGGACAGCAACAGCTGGAGACCCCGCCGAGGCTGAAGGTGGAGCTGGCGACTGGGTACCGGCGGCGGGCCGGACGACCGGAACTCGCACGGGCCCGGCTGGAGATCGGGGAGCATGGCCAGCCACGTGCCCGGATCGATGGATCCCAGGCGTCGTCACGGATCGGCTCCCTGCAAGGCGCCGATCTCCTGCTCGAGATCCCGGCGGACGCCGGCCCCCTGGACGCCGGCACAGAGCTGTGGGCCCAACTGCTCCGACGCCCTGTCCTGTAGGCGCTCTGACCGGAGGGAGGCAACACCTCAGAGCGGCGTGTTGCCGGCCAGCCAGACCCCCTCACCGCCACGCCACTCCCGCTTCCAGAAGGGGGCATCGTGCTTGAGGGCTTCAAGAACCGCAGAGCAGCAGCGCTGGGCCGCTCCCCGTCGATCCGCGCTGACCGCAACGAGCACGATCGGCTCACCGGGAGGGAGACGCCCCACCCGGTGCAGCACCAGCACCCTGTCGGCACCGTGCGCCTGTCGGATCCGTTCCGCATCGTCGTGAATCCGCCGCTCACACATCCCCGGGTAATGGACCAGCTCCAGGGCATCCAGGGGAACTCCGAGC
>JBGKDM010000113.1:0-2338 GCA_042954165.1 Synechococcus sp. | reverse complement strand
TGTCCTCCGAGGCTCCACCGCTGCTTGTGCTGTTGATCGATAACGCTGGTGGAGGCATCTTCCAGCAGTTGCCGGTGCCGGCGATGTCCGCTGAGGCCTTCGATGACCTCTTCGCCATGCCTCAGGCGGTCAACCCCCTTGCTCTGGCTGCCGCCCATGGGGTGCCGGGCCGGCAGGTGGCAGCGCTGGATGATCTGGCGTCGGCATTGGAATGGGGCCTGGCCCAGGCCGGCCCTGCCCTGATCAGGGTTCGAACTGATCGTTCTGCCGATGCGGACCGAAGGCGAGCCCTGCGCTCGGAGCTGCAGGCACGCACAATGGCTCCACCCAGGGATGATCCTCGATGAGCGCTCTGCAGCCACGCCAGGTATTACCGGGTGATCCGGGCACGGCATGGCACCCGCTTGGGGAGTATCAGGACATCCTGGTGGATTGCTCCGGTGATGGCATCGCCAGGGTTGCCATCAATCGTCCATCCCGCCGCAACGCCTTCCGGCCCCGCACGGTGGCGGAGCTCTGCGATGCGTTTACGCGCATTCGCGATGACAGCAGCATCGGGGTGGTTCTTCTGACTGGTGTCGGCCCTGCGGATGACGGTGGTTATGCGTTCTGTGCAGGCGGTGACCAGAGCGTTCGCGGCGACGGTGGTTATCTCGATGAAGAAGGACTGCCAAGACTGAATGTTCTCGACCTGCAGCGCCTGATCCGCAGTCTGCCGAAGGTGGTGATCGCCTTGGTTGCCGGCTATGCCATGGGGGGTGGCCAGGTTCTTCATCTGCTCTGTGACCTCAGTCTTGCGGCGGAGAATGCGGTGTTCGGACAGACCGGTCCCAGGGTTGGCAGTTTCGACGGTGGCTTCGGTGCTGGCTACCTCGCCAGGGTGGTGGGCCAGCGCAAGGCACGCGAGATCTGGTTTCTGTGCAGGCGGTACGGCGCTGATGAGGCGTTGTCGATGGGGCTTGTGAATGCGGTGGTGCCCCTCGATCAGCTTGAGGCTGAAGGGGTGCGTTGGGCCAGGGAGGTGTTGCAGCACAGCCCCACCGCCATCCGCTGTCTCAAGGCCGCCTTCAATGCGGAGACCGACGGCCTGGCCGGATTGCAGGAACTGGCAGGCCAGGCCACCCACCTCTTCTATCGAACGGAGGAGGGCAAGGAAGGGCGCAATGCGTTCCTTGAGAAACGCGATCCTGATTTTTCGGCGTCCCCCTGGCTGCCGTAGCTAGTTATGCGAGTGAGTCTCTGGCCCCACGGATCGCCGCCATGAACCTGCGTCTCACCACGGCCGTTGTGGCGGCTTCCGCGCTCCTGATTCAGCCTGCAATGGCATCCAGCCAGGCGCGTGCCAGCCGTCCGGCGGATCCGATCCCGCCGTTGGCCGCCCCGATCTCACTGGAAGCCTCCCTGGCTCGGGTTCCGAATGCGCTCCGCCGCAAGCTGGGCCTTCAGCTGGTGCTGGACCGCACCCACCGTCAGTTGCTCGTCCTGCGCGATGGGGCGATCAGGAGTCGCTACCCAGCGGCGGTGGGCACGGAAGGTTGGGAAACGCCCGCAGGCAGCCATCGCGTTCTCGAGAAGGTGAGCCGTCCGGTCTGGACGAATCCTGTTACGGGTCAACAGATTCCCCCCGGCGGCAAGAATCCCCTGGGATCGCGCTGGATCGGCTTCTATCGCGACTGTGCCGGACGCAACGGTTGGGATGGCGAGAAATACCTCGACATCGAAGGTTGCACCGTGGCGGGCTTCCATGGCACCCCCCATCGCTGGACCGTGGGCCGGGCGGTGTCCCATGGCTGTGTCCGGCTCTACGAGGAAAACGTTCAGGAAGTCTTCGACCTGGTGCGGGTGGGCACACCCGTGACTGTTTTGCCTTGAAAAAGCAGTCCCTGTTTCAGGTTTTCTCCGAATTTCAATCTAAAGTCGCGACGCTTTTGTGAGCTCTATCGACCATGCGCGTGCTGTTTGCCGCCGCCGAGTGCGCACCGATGGTCAAGGTGGGCGGAATGGGAGACGTTGTGGGGTCGTTGCCTCCCGCTCTTGCGGAACTGGGGCACGACGTGCGGCTGATCATGCCGGGTTACAGCCGTCTGTGGAGCCAGCTCGATATTTCCGCTGAACCGATCTGGCGTGCCCAGACCATGGGCACCGAGTTCGCTGTTTACGAAACCCGCCACCCTGGATCCGGTCTCCCGATCTACCTCGTGGGCCATCCCGTGTTCGATCCCGAGCGGATCTACGGCGGTGAAGACGAAGACTGGCGCTTCACCTTCTTCGCCAGTGCGACGGCTGAATTCGCCTGGAATCACTGGAAGCCCCAGGTGCTGCACTGCCATGACTGGCA
>JBGKDM010000112.1:0-2736 GCA_042954165.1 Synechococcus sp. | reverse complement strand
GCGAGACAAAGCGCGATCGATGTTCGCAACATGAACATCCAAAGCAGCGCTGTTTCGTCGTCGCTGAGGTTGTTGTCGAAGGGTCCCCGGTCACCCGGCCCGACTGCTCAGCAATCGAAGCCTAATACCCAGCGCCGTGGGGCCAAGACCACAAGCACTGGCCTGCGGATGGGTTCGCAAGCGAGCACCACCGGCACCAACATCGCTACCTGACATGGACTCCACCACCGCTCAAACCCGTTACGAGCAGCTGCGTAGCGACCGTGACTACTACCTCGATCGTGCGCGGGCCTGCGCCCGCCTCACCCTGCCGTATCTGATTCCCACTAATACAGAGCCCACGCCAGGTAGCAAGGAGACTTATCCGGTGCCGTGGAATGGCATTGGCGCCCGAGGTGTGGGCAACTTAGCCAGCCGCATTCTTCTTGCTCTTCTGCCTCCAACGCAGCAGTTTTTCCGTTTCTCGCTGGACGAAGGCGAGCTAGCCAAGCAAGGCGTCGGCCCCGAAGAGAAAAGCGGTCTCGAAGAGGCGCTGAGCAAGATCGAGCGGATGGTCTTGCGTGAAATCGAAGCGAGCAATGATCGCGTCGTCTTTCACGAGGCATTGCTGCATTTGCTGGTGTCCGGCAACTGCCTGCTTTACATCACCCCTGAAGGCCTGCGGGTCTTCCACCTGAACCGCTACGTCTGCTCCAGGGGGCCAATGGGCAACCCTGTCGAGGCAGTTACGTGCGAAGAACTACCGATCCATCTGCTGCCGAAGGAAGTGCAGGAGATGCTGAAAGAGGAGGACGAAAAGCTCAAAGGTGTCCTGCCTGATGACGATCCAATCCCGCAAGCTCCACGGGACCAGGAGACGGTCAAGGTCTACACCTACATCCAGTGGTCAGACAAAAACGTCAAGTGGCACCAGGAGGTGAAAGGCCGCATTATTCCAGGGTCGGAAGGTCGATCACCACTAGATCTTTCGCCATGGCTGCCGCTTCGGATGGGAGTGGTGGACGGACAACCCTATGGAGTCTCGTACGTTGAGCAGGCCGCACTCGCTGACCTACAGACCGTTGAAGCGCTCTGTCAGGCCATTGCTGAGGGAAGCCTGGCGAGCAGCAAAATCCTGTTTCTGGTTAAGCCAAGCGGTGTCACAAAGGCTGCTGACCTCGCTCGCGCTCCGAATGGCGCATTCGTTACCGGAGATCCAAATGATGTGCTGGCGCTTCAAGTACAGAAGAGCACTGATCTTGCTGTCGCAATGCAGGGCAAACAGCAGATCGAAGCAAGGCTTTCGCAGGCCTTCATGCTCGCAGATGTAAGGGATTCTGAGCGCACCACAGCCGAGGAAGTCAGGCTGCAGGCGATGCAGATCGAGCAATCGCTCGGTTCGATTTACGCCCTGCTGACGCAGGAGTTCCAGGTGCCGTATGTGGCGAAAAAGCTGGACATCCTTCAGCGGGAAGGGAAAGTCCCGAAAATGCCAAAAGAGCTTGTCAAACCCGTCATGACGGTCGGCCTGGCGGCTGTCGGTCGTGGCAACGATCTGGAGAACCTCGTGCGATTTATCACCACCCTCGGCCAGACCATGGGGCCAGAAGCGCTTGCGACCTACGTCAAGCCCAACGAACTGATCACCCGTTTGGCCTATTCGATGGGCATCGATGTGTTGGGTCTGGTGAAGAGCGAAGCCGAATTGCAGGCTGAGCAACAGCAACAGCAGGAGATGATGATGGCCTCCGAAATGCTCAATGCTGGCGCTGGCGATCCACAAAAACTTGCAAATGCTGCTGCCACAGCGCAACAAATGCAGCAACCTGAGGGGCAACCACAATCAACTGATCAATGATCGAACCCACCCAGATCGCTGAAGGTCCAGTTCTGACTGATCCCGAAGCATCCAACCCGCAAGTGATTGCGCCTGGGCAGGAGAACATCCTTGAGGAGTTCATTCAGGAACAGCAGGCTGAAGGGCAGGCTGAACCGGAAAAGCTGCTCGGCAAGTTCAATTCAACCGAGGATCTGGCTAAGGCCTACCAGGAGTTGGAAAGAAAGCTGGGCCAAAACGATGGGGGAGGTTCTGGCCCAGACCACAACCAACCATCTAATGGTTACACAGCTGATCAGGCGCGGGAGGTGTACGGCACTGAGGCCGTTGATGCACTCGCAGAGCAAGGCGTCGATCTTGCTGACCTGATGTGGAAGGCTGATACGGGGGTGGACATCAGCGATAGCTATGACACGCTCGCTGCTGCCTTCAATGTTCCCCGCCAGGTGGTGGAGAACTACGTCAGCAGCGCTCAGAAAGGTGGTGCTCCAGCGTCGGAAGCCCCTGCAATGACTGCAGCTGATGAGGCTGCGATCAAGGAGCAGTTTGGTGGTGAGCAAGGGTTTGCAGATCTGAGCCAGTGGGCTGAAGCCAACCTGCCGAAGGCTGATCTCGACAGCTACAACGCCGTAGTTGATAGCGGCAATAAGGCTGCAATCGAGTGGGCATTGCGGGCAATCTCTGCACGCCGTCAGGCACCAGACGCAGTGGTGCAACCAAAACTGATCGGCGGTGGAGCACCTACACAGGCGCGGCGATTTGAATCCAAGCAGCAGGTGCTGGATGCAATGAACAAGCGCAATGAACGCGGACAACGTCTTTATGACGTTGACGAGGCCTACCGCGACAAGGTCGTTGCCCTGATTGGTCAAAGTGATGTCTTCTAATTAGACTCGCGCTAAGACAACCCGTCTAAGCCA
>JBGKDM010000111.1:0-2972 GCA_042954165.1 Synechococcus sp. | reverse complement strand
GCGTGCTGCAAGGGAAGCCAAACAGGTGCGGCCCGAGATGATCGTGGTGCCGGAGGACAACCTCACGGTGCAGGAGCTCGCCGACATGCTCAGCGTGGAGAGCTCCGAGATCATCAAATCCCTGTTCTTCAAGGGCATCATCGCCACGGTCACCCAGACCCTGGACATGCCCACCATCGAAGCGGTCGCCGACGAATTCGGCGTGCCTGTGCTTCAGGACGATGTCGAGGAAGCAGCCAAGAAGACCGTCGAGATGATCGAGGAGAAAGACCTCGAGCACCTCATCCGCCGACCCCCCGTTGTGACGGTGATGGGTCACGTCGACCACGGAAAGACCAGCCTTCTGGATGCGATCCGCAAAGCTCGTGTCGCCGCCGGTGAGGCAGGTGGCATCACCCAGCACATCGGTGCCTACCAGGTGGAGATCGAGCACAACAACGCTCCCCGGAAAATCACCTTCCTGGACACCCCCGGTCACGAAGCCTTCACGGCGATGCGGGCCCGAGGCACCAAGGTCACTGACGTTGCTGTTCTCGTGGTCGCTGCCGACGACGGAGTCCGCCCTCAGACGCTCGAGGCCATCAGCCACGCCCGCGCCGCGGAGGTTCCGATTGTTGTTGCCATCAACAAGTGCGACAAGGAGGGAGCCTCCCCCGATCGCGTCAAGCAGGAGCTGTCGGAACAGAATCTCCTCGCCGAGGAATGGGGCGGTGATGTGGTGATGGTGCCGGTCAGCGCCATCAAGGGCGACAACATCGACAAGCTTCTGGAGATGATTCTCCTTGTCACCGAGGTCGAGGATCTTCAGGCGAACCCCGACCGACTGGCCCGTGGCACGGTGATTGAGGCACACCTCGACAAGGCCAAGGGACCTGTTGCCACGCTGCTGGTTCAGAATGGAACCCTGAAAACGGGCGACGTTCTGGCAGCCGGGCCGGTGCTCGGCAAGGTTCGCGCCATGGTTGATGATTCCGGCAAGCGCATGAAGGATGCAGGTCCTTCCTTCGCGGTCGAAGCTCTTGGCTTCAGTGAGGTACCGACGGCCGGAGACGAATTCGAGGTCTACCCCGACGAGAAGTCGGCACGCTCCGTTGTGGGTGATCGTGCCTCGGATGCCCGCGCCACCCGCCTTGCTCAGCAGATGGCATCCCGTCGGGTCTCGCTCACGGCGATGTCCGGACAGGCCAGTGATGGAGAGCTCAAGGAGCTCAACCTCATTCTCAAGGCCGATGTTCAGGGCAGCGTGGAAGCGATCCTCGGCTCCCTCGAACAGTTGCCGAAGGACGAGGTTCAGGTGCGCGTGCTGCTCTCTGCACCCGGTGAGATCACCGAGACCGATGTCGACCTCGCGGCGGCTTCGGGTGCCGTCATCGTCGGGTTCAACACCTCAATGGCCTCGGGAGCGAAACGTGCAGCTGACGCAACGGGTGTCGATGTGCGTGATTACGACGTCATCTACAAACTTCTCGAGGACATCCAGCTGGCCATGGAAGGTCTTCTGGAACCCGAACTCGTCGAGGAAGCGCTGGGCGAAGCGGAGGTGCGTGCCGTGTTCACGATCGGCAAGAGCGCTGTGGCCGGCTGTTACATCACCACCGGCAAACTTCAGCGCAATTGCAAGGTTCGTGTGCGCCGCGGCAAGGAGATCGTGTTCGAAGGGGATCTCGATTCCCTTCGGCGCAACAAAGACGATGTCAAGGAAGTCGCCACAGGCTTCGAATGTGGCATCGGCTGTGATCGGTTTGCCAACTGGGAAGAGGGTGACCGGATTGAGGGCTTCAAGATGGTGACCCAACGCCGCAAGCTCAGCACCTGATCGCTGTGAAGTCGCGCCGCGAGCCCTTGCTCTGGCTTCAGTGCCTCTCCATCGGCGCCCTGCCGCTGGAGGCACTGATGCTGAAGTTGGTGCTCGCCGGCGCTGATGTGGGCCCTGTCCCAGGGCTTGAGCGACTCTTCACCTGGTCCCTCGGGGTGGTTCTGCCGGCTGTCTGGCTCTGGAAACGCCCGCCCGACTGGGGCTCGCTGTTGCTCGCCGGCCAGAGCCGCCTGCAGAGGTCACGATTTCAGCGCCAGTTGAGCGCAGCCCAGACTGCTGCTCCAATCAGGCTCATCTGTGCCATTGGCGCTGTCCCGTTGCTGGGCCTGCTCTGGTGGCTCGATGACTCTGCGTTGCTGGTGTCGGATCTGTCCCCCGTTCAGGGGTTGGGTCGCCTCGGGGTTCTGCTCATTGCCGCTCCGGTTCTTGCTGTGATGCTCTGGCAGTGGCAGCAGCTGGTGCAGGCTTGCTGGTTGCTGACACGGGACGATGAGGTGTTGAACGCGCTGAAACCCCTCAGTGACATGCAGCTGAGCCAGGAGATCACTGCTCCTGGATTGAACGTTCTGTCACTTGCGCCACTGGAGTGGGCTTCCTCACAGGCAACAGGCGGAGTGGTGGAGCCGGACAAGTCCCCTGAACAACAAGAGACCGGCACGTCAGGAGAGAGCAACGCGTCTCATCCTCCAGTGACGTCCGAAGCAGAGGTGGAGCACACAGCCTCAGCCGTGGAGGAGTCCGAGCAGACCGAAGAAACCGGACAACCGTCAGGCGTTTCCGCCGTCGCGGGAGCGGTCGAACCAGAGCAGAGATCCGAACAGCAGAACTGCACCGATCTGGATCCCGAGGTCACCGAGCACGACATCATCGCCGGCACTGAGGCGGAAGCTCATGACGAAGAGACCGAGCCCTCCGGACGCGAAGAGGGCGAGCCAGAGGAGACGACGGAGCCCCCTCCAGGGAGTCCTTGATTCCTCAAGAAGACGCTGTCGGAGGGCTGGATCCAGCTGCCCCTGCGAATTCTGACCGTTCACGCTTCAGCCGCTGCACTGTCGAATGTTAAGTTCCAGTCGTTGCCGATGTAGCTCAGCTGGTAGAGCAACGCTTTCGTAAAGCGTGGGTCGCCTGTTCAAGTCAGGTCATCGGCTTTTCACAA
>JBGKDM010000110.1:0-15453 GCA_042954165.1 Synechococcus sp. | reverse complement strand
GCCACCGATGGCCAGATAGGCCGTTGGGAACAGAAGGATGCCGGACCAGCCGACAAAAACGAAGCGGTCGCGCTTGAGCCAGTCATCGAGGACGTCGAACCATCCCCGCTGTGGCGCGCGTCCTACAGCGATCGTCATGAGATTGAACGGTGCGGTTACCCGCAGGCTGTGGGATACCTGGCGACCTTAACAATTTCCGTGAGGCTCGCGGGGGTGTAATGCATCACCTGAAATCCGTTGTATCGAAACGCTTTTTCCGTGTTTCTTCCGATTTGACTGCGGTGGTTCGCGGGGGCGTCGATCACGCGTCAGTCGTGGCGTGCGCGGGTCACAATGGTCGCTTCCTTCAGGCTTCCATGTCTGCCGATCTGCTTGAACAGCCGGTTCTCGGCTCCCGTCGTCTGTCCAATGTTGTGGTGGCGCTGATGGTCAGCACCGGTGGCGTCGGATTCCTGTTGGCCTCCCTTTCCAGCTATCTCGGTCGCGACCTGTTGCCCCTGGGCCATCCCGCAGCCCTCATCTTTGTGCCGCAGGGCCTGGTGATGGGTCTCTACAGCATCGCTGCTGCCCTTCTCGCGACCTATCTCTGGTCGGTGATTGCCATCAATGTCGGTTCCGGCTCCAATCGCTTCGACCGTTCCGCGGGACTGGTGACGATTTCCAGGCGGGGGTTCCGCAAGCCCATCAGTGTGGAGATTCCGCTTAAGGACGTGAAGGCCGTCAAGGTTGAGGTCCGCGATGGTCTCAATCCGCGAAGGCGGATCTCCCTGCGCGTGCAAGGTCGCCGTGACATGCCCCTCACCCGTGTCGGTGAGCCTCTGCCTCTGGCGCAGCTCGAGCAGGACGGTGCAGAACTGGCCCGTTTCCTTGGTGTCAATCTCGAGGGTCTCTGAAACCAGTGAAGACACGTCATTCCTTCTGGGCCAGTGCCCTTGCCTTGCTGCTCCTTGTTCCCTTGATGAGCGCCTGCACGGCCTCAGGTCAGGCTTCAGTCCCCCCCGGCTGTGATCAGGCCTCATCCCCATGCCTGAGTGGCAAGGCTCTGGTCCGCATCAACACCGACCGCGGTGCGGTCACTTTGGAGCTCAACGGCGATGCGGCTCCACTGACTGCTGGCAATTTCGCCGACCTCGTCAAACGCGGTGTGTATGACGGCACGGTGTTTCATCGGGTGGTGCGGGAGCCGGTTCCCTTCGTCGTGCAGGGCGGGGATCCTGCGTCCAAGGATCCTGCAACCCCACGTTCGGCCTATGGAACCGGCAGTTTCATTGATCCCGACAAAGGCCAGGCCCGCTACATCCCCCTTGAGGTGAAATTCACCCATGAGAATCAACCTCGCTATGGAAGGGTCACGAGCAATCCAAGTGATCTGCTCAGAATTCAGCTTCCCCACGATCGGGGAGCTCTCGCGATGGCCCGCTCCCAGGCGCCTGACTCCGCCAGTGCGCAGTTCTATATCGCCCTGAAGCCTCTGCCTGAGCTCGACGGCCGCTACGCCGTGTTCGGGCGGGTCATTGAGGGCATGGAGGTTGTCGATTCCATTCAGGCTGATGACCGCATCATCAGCGCTGATTTGATCACTACCAATCCCTGATGGTTGGACTCAGGCGGGGACGCGCCCGCCTGTGATTGCAGCCTTGAGCAATTCGGTGTTCACGCCGGATGAGCGTTCCAGGGCCACCTTGCCGGTTCTGGCAATTTCGAGAATGCCGTAGGGCGCCATCAGCCTTTCAAGGGCAACCAACTTGCCCGGGTCACCAACCACCTCAAGGGTCAGTGCGTCATCCGCCACGTCAACGACCTTGGCCCTGAAGACCTGCACCAGCTCGAGAATGGCGCTGCGTTGTTCCGGAGGTGCAGACACTTTGAGGAGCATCAATTCTCTTTCCACCGCTGGGATCTGGGAAAGATCGAGCACCTGCAGAACATTCACCAGCTTGTCGAGCTGCTTCGTCATCTGCTGAAGGGTGTGCTGGTCCCCTTCCACCACCATGGTCAGGCGTGACCGTCCATCGGCTTCAGCTGGTCCGACGGCCAGGCTGTCGATGTTGAATCCCCGCCGTGCAAACAGCCCGGAAATTCGACTGAGTGCTCCCGACTCATCCTCCACCAGTACGGAAAGGGTGTGCTTCATGCCCCTCGTTGCGCTTGCAGTGGACGTTCGCCGTCCAAGTTACGGTCCAGCCAGCTCAGGAGCACCTGATGAAAGGCTTCCGGTCGCTCATCGTGGGGGCAATGGCCGCTGTTGTCGATCACTGCAAGCTCCAGCCAGGAATGGTGTTCCTTCAGTCGTTTGCCGATCATGAGCGGCACGAAACGATCCTGTCGCCCCCAGACCAGCAACAGCGGAGTTTGCTGCATCTGCCCCAGTCGCTCCATCAGCGCTGGTGCGGTGGCGCCGCGGGGGCGAAGGGCCATGCCGATGCTCATGGCCCGCAGCGCCCGGGGTGCTGTTCCCCGTCTGGAGGGAATGGCCACAAGGCGTTGCAGATCTTTGTCACCTCGAATGGAGCGCCGATAGGCCCCCTGCAGGCCGAGGCGGATCAGGGGGGTGCGACTGATGACGGGAATCAGCAGTTCAAGAGGCAGCAACCGCATCGCAGTCACAACGATCGTCCGCCGCAGCCGTCGCCAGAGGGGCGGTTGGCGATGCGGGATGGGTTGCATCAGGGCAGGGTCGGGAAGTGGTGCCGCAGCCACCGCTGACACGAGGTCGGGTCGGAGCACGGCAGCAGTCAGGGCGCTCAGGCCTCCAAGGGAATTGCCCACAAGAACGGCCGGATGGCTGTGGGTCGCTCCCACCACCTGCTCCAGAAACGCCGTGAGCTGCCGGCCCCAGAGTCTGTTGTCCAGGGAGCGTCCCCGCTGGTGTCTGGGTTGATCGGAACGTCCAAAGCCGATCAGATCAAGGCTGAAAACTCGGAAGCCCGCGGCTGCCAGAGGAGCGGCGTTGTGGCGCCAGTGGTCGCTGCTGGCGCCGAAGCCATGCACCAGCACCAAGGCGACGCCGTCCTCAGGGCCTGTCACGCGCCAGTGGGTCTCCAGCCCCTGCCATCGCCAGAAGGCTCCAGTTCCCCAGTCAGACAGGATCCCGCCAGCCTGAGAGGCAGGCTGGACACCGGTCGCATCCACGGGCTTCTGGACCATCACGTGTCTCACTATTGCGAAGGTGCTGCCGATCTGGAACTGGGTAGCGGCTTCTTTCGTCCGGATTCAAGGCCATCACGCGATCTCTCCGTGCTTCTGGCGGCACTGCAGCTGCAGCGCCGCCAGGGGCAATCCTGCCGATGGCTGGATCTGATGGCGGGCTGTGGGATTCGATCCGTTCGCTGGGGTCTTGAAACGCCCGATGCCCTGGCTGACAGGAGCGGTCTTGAGGCGGTCGCCCTCACGGTGAATGATGCCGATCAGGCCCGGGCCTCTCTGCTGTCGCGCAACCTGGCGGTGCTGGCCTCAGCCCCTCTTCGCGTCCATCAGACCCAGGAACCTGCTGAGGTGCTTCTGCGTCGTGCCTATCTCGCCAAGGAGCGCTTCGATCTCATTGATCTCGATGCATTCGGGTGCCCGAACGGGCTGCTTCAGCCCGCGCTCGAAGCTCTCTCCTTCGATGGTGTGCTGATGCTCGCCAGCACCGACGGCCGCTCTCCCACTGGCCATGACCGCGCTGCGGCTGTGCGGCGCTTCTCAGCGGCGGCGCGGGCCCATCCATCCAGCTGGGACATCGCACTCCGCCTGCAGCTGGCCGCAGTCGCCCGCGAGGCCTGGGTCATGGGGAGGGGAATCAAGCCCCTTGTGAGCTTCAGCGATGGCCGCACCTTCCGGCTGGCGGTCCAGCTGCGGCAGCGACCCTCCAACGATGAGGAGAGACATCTGGGCCTATTGGCGCGATGTGAGGCCTGTGGAGACCAGAGCCATCAGTCCATGCTCTCGCTTCAGGGATGGCGTTCCTGCGCCTGTGGCTCCGGCCAGGGCCGATGGGCTGTGAGTGGGCCCCTCTGGCTGGGGCCTCTCCAGTCACCTGAGACGATCACGGCGATGCTGGCACTCACGGATCGTCTTGACCAAACCCTCGGGACTGGCGGACGCAAGCTGCTCGAGCGTTTGAGGCTTGACCCCGGCCTGCCTTTGCACAGCTGGTCCACGGCGGAGTTGGCGCGTCGCCTGCAGCTTCAGGGGCCTCCCAGGTTGTCTGCCCTTGTGGCGAGCTTGCGCGCTGCCGGCCATCGGGCACAGGCCAGCGGGGTGATGGCGGGTCAGCTGCGAACGGATGCGTCTCTCGACAGCTTGTTTCAGGTTTGCCGCCAACTGGGCCTCAAGGATCGTTAAATGGGGGCTGCAATGACAGCCCTGCCCATGGCCGCTGAGATTTTTGGAACTGCCGCAATCTTCTGGGTTCTGATCCCTGTGGGTCTGGCTGGTGGCGCTCTGCTGCTCAAGCTTCAGGGCGACAGCTGACGAGGGCCGGGCCCACCGCATTCGGAGGCCTCTCCCTCTAGGCTCCTTCCCTTGCGAAAGCGGACTCAATGCAGGTTCTGGTGGTAGGAGCAACTGGCACCCTTGGCCGGCAGATTGCCCGTCAGGCCCTGGACGCCGGCCATCAGGTCCGCTGCATGGTCCGAACCCCCCGTAAAGCCTCATTCCTACAGGAGTGGGGTTGTGAGCTCACCCGGGGAGATCTGCTTGAGCCGGCGAGTCTGGATTACGCCCTTGAAGGCATGGAGGCAGTGATTGATGCTGCGACCAGTCGTCCTGACGATCCCCGCAGCGTCTACGAAACCGATTGGGACGGGAAGCTCAATCTTTTCCGTGCCTGCGAGTCCGCGGGAGTCAAGCGGCTGATCTTCCATTCCCTGCTAGCCGCAGAGAGTCATCGTCAGGTGCCTCTGATGGACATCAAATACTGCACTGAAAAACTCCTGGAGTCCTCGAGTCTCGACTACACCATCCTTCAGGGTGCTGCCTTCATGCAGGGGGTGATCGGCCAGTTCGCCATTCCCGTTCTCGAGAGTCAGACCGTTTGGGTCAGCGGCAGCCCGACGGCGATTCCCTACATGAACACGCAGGATGTGGCCCGCTTCGCTGTGGCGGCACTCACGGCTGAAGCCACCATCCGTCGCAGCTTCCCTGTTGTTGGACCCAAGGCCTGGAACACCGGGGAAGTGGTGCAGCTTTGCGAGCGCTACAGCAGCAAGAGCGCACGGGTCTTTCGCGTTCCACCGGCTCTGATCCAAGCGATGCAGGGGGTCTGCAATTTCTTTGAACCCGCTGTGAATGTGGCCGAGCGTCTGGCTTTCGCCGAAGTCACCGGCGGGAGTGCTGGCCTTGATGCTCCGATGGAGGACAGTTATGAGGCGTTCGAACTGGATGCTTCTGAGACCACCACGCTTGAGTCCTACATCCGCGAGTACTACGACACCATCCTTAAGCGCCTGCGCGCGATGGAGGCCGATCTCGATAAGGACGCCAAGAAGAAGCTGCCCTTCTGAGCCATCGCCCACAGCCCTCTAGTTCAGGTGTACTGATTCTTCGTTAAGCTGGTCGAAGCTCCGTTGCTGGTTTCAAGGATGTCTGTCGCTCAGGTCAAGAATCTTCAGCGCCGTCTCGACAACCTCAACCGCGAAGCTGAATCCGAGCTCAGCCGCGCCTGCGGTCACGACCTTTGGCGGACCCTTGGTTTTGATGCATTCGACAGCCTTGAGGATGCCGATCGGAGGGCGACGGCGAACTACTACTACGGGCAGTGGCAAACCGTTCGTGAGCTTCAGGATGCCCTCGGTTGATGGCTTCCTGCCGCTGGCTTGCCGTTGCCTGCTTGGATGGGGTCGACCAGATCAAGCCTGATTGATGAGTAGCTGCTGTCCCTCCCCGTCCCTTGATCAGACTCAGGCGGTTGAGGATCGTTATGGCGCGGCAGCGCTTGCGCAGGAAGCCTGTTTGTGTACGCCTGTGGCCTTTGATCCCAAGTGGTTGGAGGTGATTCCCGATGAGGTTGTGGAGCGGGATTATGGCTGTGGGGATCCAACCCGATGGGTCGTTGAAGGCGACACGGTGCTGGATCTAGGCAGTGGCAGCGGCAAAAATGCGTTCATCTGCTCCCAGGTTGTGGGTGCAGGGGGTGCCGTGATCGGGGTGGATCGCAATGCCGACATGCTCCAGCTCTCACGGGGTGCTGCTGCAGTGGTTGCGGATCGCATCGGCTACAGCAATGTGCGTTTTCTGGAGGGTGCCATCGAGGCTCTTGATGCTCCTGGAGAGGATGGAGCACCGCTGATTGTCGCGTCGTCGGTGGACGTTGTGGTGAGCAATTGCGTGCTCAACCTCGTCAATCCGTCGGCACGCACACGTCTGCTCCGCAACATCCGGCGTGTGCTGAAACCCGGTGGCCGCGTGGCGATCAGTGACATTGTTTCCGATCGCCCTGTTCCAGCGGCGCTTCAGGCCGACCCCGAGCTCTGGAGCGGTTGTATCAGTGGCGCCTGGGAGGAAGAGGCGTTTCTGAACGATTTCCGCGGCCTTGGCTTCAAGGATGTCGCCTATGCCGATCGCTCGGAGCAGCCCTGGAAAGTGATTGACGGCATTGAGTTCCGCTCCGTCACGCTCGTTGGCGTCCTGCCGGGCGGTTCGCAGGCCTGTTGCTGAGAAGTCTCCGAAGCCGGCGGGTCTCGCTCGTCGAGCAGAAGCGCCACTCGCCCGGCCTCAGGCCGTCAAGCGTCAGTGGAGGACCACCATCCATGAGGTCGATGCTCACCCGGATCAGTCTCAGGGTGGGCAGACCAACGGCTGCGGTCATGCGCCGAACCTGGCGGTTCCGTCCTTCCCTCAGGGACAGTTCGACCCAGCTGGTGGGGATCGACGCCCGGAATCGAATCGGTGGCTCCCGCTCTGGAAGCTCCGACGTCATCGATTCGGGCAACAGGTTGGCGCGCGCCGGCAGGGTGGGCTTGCCCTTGATCGGGACGCCGGATTCGAGTTGGCGTAACTGGTTGCCATTGGCGATGCCTTCCACCTGAGACCAGTAGGTGCGCCAGTGGCCGTACTCGGGTGCTGTCAGTTGTCGCTGCAGGCGTCCGTTGTCCGTCAGCAGAAGCAGCCCTTCGCTGTCCGCATCCAGACGCCCTGCGGGGTAGACGTTGGGAATGTCAACGAAATCGGCCAGGCATCGCCAGCGGCTCCCGGTTTCCAGAGTGAACTGGCTCAGCACCCCGTAAGGCTTGTAGAGCAGAACGGTCGTGGGTTGTCCCTGTGCCACCGCCATGGGTTGTTCAGCCATCGGTGGGCTTGGTTGGAACACACCGCCGTGGAGTGAAGGCGAAGAGCATGGAGTCCATGCGTGTGGTCAGCACGACTCTGCATTCTCAACCGGGCCGGTTCGAGAGGTCCAAGCCCGTCCGGCCGGCTTACACAGAGCTCTGGCGGGCGCGCCACAGGTTCACCACGCCGATTGAGATCAGCAGCAAACCAAGATCCAGCGTCAGTGGTGGAAGGATCATGTCTGTGATGTCAGCGGCTGAGACCTTAGACACAACCATGCCGCTGTGGTGGAGCAGGTGGCCTCCTAAACTGGTTTCAAGCGACTAAGCACACAACACAGCGCATGATCGAAACCTCGGGTGTGATCGAGAAGGAGCAGGGCAATGGGTTTTACCTGGTGACCCTCGAGCAACCCGCTGGTCACCAGTGCCTCTGTCGCGCTGCAGGCAAGCTCACAAAATTCAGGATCAAGTTGCTCGCCGGCGACAAGGTTCTGGTTGAAATCAGTCCCTACGACCTGACTCGAGGTCGCATCACGTACCGCGAGCGCAATGCGGGTGCTCCCGGTGGCCGTCCCGGCGGAAATCGTCCCGGCGGCCCCCGTCGTCGTTGAGGCCGCCAGAGCAGGCCTGAAAGGTCTGCGTTTCGGTGGAGTTCAAACGGGGCTCAGGAGCTGTTCAATCGCAGTCTTGAATTCACTGCGCTGCTTCACGCCCCGCCATTGCTGCTTCAGTTCCTTGTCATGGAACAACTGAACGGTTGGTGTGCCATTGACGCCGGCCTGCTCAGCGATCGCCTGATCGATTTCAATGTCGATCTCCACACCCTGGGCTTCGCCGTTCATCTCTCCCAGTACACGCTTGAGCTGGGGTTTGAGCACGTGGCAAGGACCACAGCTCGGTGAGGTGTAGACAACCAGCAAGGGTTTGGCGCTGTCGTGGTACAGCTTCCGAAGGGCGTAACTGCCTTTCTGCCAGAGAGCTTGTGGATCGTAGGTGTCCTCGTTCACGCTCTCACTGGTGTCCGGTTGGCTGGCCCGCTCCGGTTCGATGGACTCGCGCTGCACCAGATGCGCAAGGTTGTGATGGCTCAGCCAACGCTCTGCGGCCAGGGCCGCCTGGCAGCCACTTCCGGCCGCTGTGATGCCCTGTCGCCACTCTGCATCAGCCACATCTCCGGCTGCATAGACCCCCTCCACGGAGGTTTCCGGACGGCCGGGCTCGGTGGCCAGATATCCGGCAGCATCGCAGCGCAACTGGTGCTGCACCAGATCGGTGTTGGGGGTGTGGCCGATGGCATAGAACAACCCTCGGACAGGCAGCCGGCTTTCCTCTCCCGAGGCGCGGTTGCGAAGTGACAGGGATTCAAGCCAGTCGTTCCCTGCCGCATCGATGACTTCAGTGTTCCAGTGCACGGTGATGAGCGGATTGGCCTGCACGCGATCGGCCATGGCTCCGCTGGCCCGCAGTTGCCCGGAGCGAACGAGCAGATGCACATGGCTTCCATATTTCGTGAGGTAGACCGCCTCCTCACAGGCGGAATCACCGCCGCCGACCACCGCAAGTTCTTCATCGCGGAATTGGGGAGTTGCGCCGTCACAGATTGCACAGGCACTGATCCCATGGCTCCAGAAGCGTGCCTCGCTCGGCAGCCCGAGTCGGTTGGCGCTGGCGCCGGTCGCGATGATCAACGCGTTGCAGAGGATTGTTCTTCCCTCGCTCGTGACCCGAAATGGACGCTCGCTCAGGTCGATGGCATCCGCATCAGCCTCGACCAGGCGTGTGCCCCATCGGACAGCCTGGGCTTTCATCAGGTCCATCAGATCGGGCCCCAGCACCCCATCTGGAAATCCCGGGAAATTTTCGACATGGGTGGTGGTCATCAACTGGCCACCCGGGATGCCCCCGCGTTCGAACCCGGTGATCAGCAGAGGACTCAGGTTGGCGCGTGCTGCATAAATGGCGGCGGTATAACCAGCGGGGCCAGAGCCCACGATCACCAGATTCTCAACCGATGCGTCAGGACGATGCGTTGAATCCTGCAGCCCTGGGGCGGTCATGACAATGCGGAATGATTATGAGTTGAGCCTAGGGGTCGACAGGCTCTCTCTGCTGGTCTGGGCGGAAAGGCTATTGAGAGTGAACTTAAGAAAGAATTTTGATTTAAGAACTCTTTTTGAAGCCTGATGGGTTCTGGTCGCGTTGTGGTCGTTTGCTCGGTGATTTGGGAACCATCAGCAGGGATTGTTCCAGGAGCTCTTCGCTTTCACCCAGGCAGGTGATCCATTCACAGAATTCCTGGGTGATGGCGTAACTATCCTCATAGCGCTCAGTGCTGTCCAGCACTGCAATTCTTGTACTCGCCCAGCAGGTGGCAACGTTGATCCGGCGTTCTATCGCTGCGTCCATGATCTGCTCCCTGATGTGACCAGGCTGATGGGTCGAGGTGACCGTTTCAGCCCGAATGACCGAGAACTTCGCATTTTTCTACGCAGGATGATGTCGTCATCGCTGCAAAAACTTCGGCAGTTCCGGAGTTCTCAGCCGAATCACAGAGCTGGCGCCGTCATCGACGGCTTCAAGAGGAAGGCTGGGTCCACGGGCGTGTCCTGATCCAGGCGCCGTCTCCCCGTTTGCGGGGGGCTCCGTGCGGATCAGATACGGCTCGGACAGTGACCAGGTGCGGGCATAGCCCATCAGAAGTGGATCAGCCGGGGCAAAGATGAATGAGGGCGCCCGTGGTGTTGATTCCACGGCTGCACGATCGGCACTCATCCGGACCGCCCGGGTGATGCCTTGCACAAAACGGCTCCTTGTCACCACGGTCGTTAAGTAAGCGACGACGCGAAGGCGGGGTGCGTCGAAGCCCTCAGCGCACATGTCGATGCTGACCAGCCAGTCAGCGCTCCCCTCCTGAAAATCCGCCAGTCGCTGTGCTGCTTCAGGGGCCTGGGAGTGGACGAGCTCCACGCGGTCGCCCTCCTCCCGGAGCAGGCAACTGATGGCTTCGGCGTGATCGATGTCGCGGGCAATCACCAGCCCCCCGGCTCTGGGGTGCTGACGGCGGACACGCTCCAGCTGCTTGCGGGCTCGCAGCAGAAGTTGGAGCGCAATGCTGCTGGAGTCCGAGAGCCTGATGGCGCGCCGAAGATTGCGGGCACGCCAGCTTTCCCTTTGCTCTGAGGAGAGTGGGGACACGTCCCGGTCAGGCATCCCTTCCCTGGCGTGCTCGACCCAGCCATCCTGGAAACGAAATTCCAGCGGCCTCACATCGCCTGCCGCGATCAGTTCCCTGGGCTCCACGCAGAGGTCAGGACTGATCTGTTCCACCAGTTCTCCCTGGGCCTCGACGCGGACCCGGCGAGCAGCGCAGAAGGCGAGATTGTCGGCCCTGAAAGGTGTGCCGGTCAGTCCCAGGCGCAGGCGGCAAGGGCGGCTCAGCTCCAGAAAGGTGCGTCCCCAGATCGGTCCATCCGGTTCGTCGGGATCCACTCCCAGGTGATGGGCCTCATCCGCAATGGCCAGGAGGTCGAGGTCGTGCCACTGCTGCAGAGCCTTCGCGACGGCGTCGCTCTGACGGCCTGCGGCCTGGTACGAGACCAGCAGGCCGTCAGCATCCAGCCCGGCGTCATCGCGCACGGCATCATCTGACCAGTCCTGCAGGGTGAGGCCGAGACGCGAAGCGGCTGTTTTCCATTGCCGCAAGATTGATGTTCGGTGGCAGAACACCACAACACGGCCCAGTCTGTTCTGTGTCTGCATGGCCTGAAAGGCCAGCAAGGCGCCAAGGGTCTTCCCCGCTCCAGGGCCTGCATGCACGAGAACGTCGCGTCCATGGCGGCTGCCCGGCTCGAGCCGTCGCCTCAACAGCTGGATCAGTTGCTGCTGCCAGACCCGCGGGCGAATCGGGGGGACCCGCGGCTCGGAACCCAGCTCAAACGACGTGCCGGTGATGGGACTGAACTGGAAGATGAGTCTTTCTAACCATTCCAAAGCGCCACAGCACCTTTAGCTTCCGGCCAGCAGCACGGTGGGTTGGATCCATTCACGCCATGGCCCTCGTTCATCGCCCATCCGGATCGCATCCTCAGCAGTGGCAGCGTCTGGAGCACTGCTGGCAGTCTGAGTGCGACATCGACCCCTTGATCCTGCGGGCACGGGCGTTGCACAGCCTCTCCCGCAGCTCTGCCGCACGGGCTGTTGAGCAGGAGTTGCTCCCGCTCGTCTGATCTGGGGCCAATGCTGAGCTGCGGGCGTTAGGGGGGCTCAGACCGCTTCAGCGTGGTTGGCCAACAACCGTTCGACTTCATCGAGGCCTTCGCCGGCGGCGTTGCGGGCCAGGTCGAAATCGCCATCGGCATTGCCGAGCAGCTTGGCGGCGCAGCGATCGAGCAGGTCCTCCTTCTGCTCGTTGAGCATGGCGAGAAGTTCGGTTTCGATCAGGTGCTGGACGGCTTCTCTCTGCAGATGCTGATCACTGGCCTCCTCAAACGTGCCCTGCACCAGCTCCTGGATGAAGAGGCGGTGCACCTCACTGCTGCGCAGAAAACTTTCCGTGGCGTTGATGATGCCGTCCACCAGCGTTCTGTCAGGTTCTGATGCTTCCTCCGCCAGCTTGAACTCCCACTCCAGGTGCCGCCGCTGCCATCCGGCGGCGTGCAGGCTCGGCATCACCGTCTGCGTGAAGGTATCCACCGACATCTCGTAGATCCGCTCCGCAAGTCGCTCGCACCAGTCGCGGCCATGGTTGCGGAGGACGGTCTGCATCGCCTGGCGTTCCACGGCATGGCCACCGTGGTGACTGTGGCAGACGCCATCAGGACATTCGATTGCCGAAAGGCCCATGGATTCGCATTCGAGATCCCTTCGGCATAGCCAACAGCGCTGCCGCAGACCGCAAACTTCAGGAAAGCTGAAGTAAGCGACAGGGTGGCGATGGGGCGACCCCGTAAATTCGCTTGGGTCGGCGGCGTCATGATCTTGCCCAGACTTTTAATCCCTGTTGAATCGGTGGCCGGGGAAACCCGTGTTGCTGCCTCCCCGGAAACCGTAAGGAAGTTCGTCAGCCTGGGCTGTTCGGTTGTGATCGAACGCGGGGCCGGTGCGTCCTCGGGATTCGTGGATGCTGCGTACAGCGATGCCGGTGCTGAACTGATTGATGCGGGCGATGGGCAGGCCTGGAGTCAGGCGGATCTTCTGCTCTGCGTGCAGGCTCCGTCAGCGGTCACCCTTGGCCGGTTGCGTCAGGGGGCTCTCGTGGTGGGTCTGCTGGCTCCCTACGCCAATGAGGAGCTGGCGGCAGCGCTCAAGCGTGGTGGCCTGTCGGCGATGGCTCTTGAGCTGCTGCCGAGGATCAGCCGTGCGCAGTCCGCTGATGCCTTGTCATCGCAGGCGAATGTCGCCGGCTACAAGGCGGTGCTGCTGGGTTCTTCGGCCCTCGATCGCTATTTCCCGATGCTGATGACGGCGGCGGGCACGGTTCAACCCGCCAAGGTGGTGATCCTCGGGGCCGGTGTGGCAGGTCTCCAGGCCGTTGCCACGGCTCGCAGACTGGGGGCCGTGGTCTACGTCAGTGATATCCGTCCAGCCGTCAAGGAACAGGTCGAGTCTCTGGGTGCCCGGTTCATCGAGCCCCCTGAACTCGAGGACAAGCCCGCGGAGTCGGGTGGTTACGCCAAGCAGGCTTCGGATGCGTTCCTCGCGGCTCAGCGCCAGCAGCTCTCCGATCAGCTCGCCGAAGCAGATGTCGCCATCTGCACGGCTCAGGTGCCCGGCCGCAAGGCGCCCCGTCTGATCAGTGAAGACATGCTCGACCGCATGCGGCCCGGGTCCGTTGTCGTGGATCTCGCTGTGGCCCAGGGCGGCAACTGTGCGGGAACGGTTCCAGGACAGACCGTTGATCGCAATGGCGTCAAGCTCATCGGCGGCAACGACCTGCCCTGCACCGTTCCCAACCATGCGAGTGCCCTGTATGCCCGCAACCTGGTGGCACTGCTTGAGCCCACGCTCAAGGACGGTGCCCTCAGCCTCAACACTGAGGATGAACTGATCGCTGGTTGTCTGATCGCCCAGGACGGCACCATCCGTCGCGGCGACGTTCTCACCCCCGGAGCCAACTGATGTTTGTTGATTTCCTTTGGGTGCTGCTGCTCGGCAGCCTCCTCGGCCTCGAGCTGATCGGCAAGGTACCCCCCACGCTTCATACCCCGTTGATGAGCGGTGCCAACGCCATCTCAGGGATCACCGTGCTCGCCGCATTGACCGCCATCATCAAGGCCGGTGAGAACACGGCGCTGCTGCTGCTGGGTTCCGTGTCCCTCGGCTTCGCCCTGTTCAACGTGATCGGGGGCTTCCTGGTCACGGATCGCATGCTCGCCATGTTCAGCCGCAAGCCCGCTCGCAAGGAGAACCGCTGATGTCTGACCTTCTCAAATACGCGATCGAGCTGGTTGCGGTTCTGCTTCTGGCTCTGGGGATCAAGGGACTCTCGAAGGTCCGTTCTGCCCGCGGTGCCAACCAGCTGGCCGCCGTGGCCATGGGTCTTGCGGTGCTGGGTCTGCTCGTCAACTACCTCGGAACGGACGCAGGAATTTCAGCGTCTGCCTGGATCTGGATCATCGCGGGCACCCTGGTGGGGGGACTCCTCGGAGCGATCACGGCCCAGCGGGTGCCGATGACCTCGATGCCCGAAACCGTTGCACTCTTCAATGGCTGCGGCGGTATGTCCTCGCTGCTGGTGGCCCTCGCCGCGGCGCTGTACCCAGCTGCCCTTGATGCTTCAGGGGTGGTTGCTCTCGTGTCGATCGTGGTTTCCGTCTTTGTCGGCGCCATCACGTTCACGGGCTCGATCGTGGCTATGGCCAAGCTCCAGGGCTGGCTCTCCACGCCTGCCTGGATGCAGAGCAAACTCCGCCATGCGGTGAACATCGCCCTTGCGGTCGCGTCTCTGGTGGGCGGTGTGGAAATGATTCGCAACGCTGACGGGGTGACCGGCCTCTGGTTGCTGGTGGTGGCCTCTGGCCTCCTGGGTGTTGGGGTGACCCTTCCGATCGGCGGTGCCGATATGCCTGTGGTCATCTCCCTGCTGAACAGCTATTCCGGCGTTGCCGCTGCTGCCGCCGGTTTTGTTGTCGGAAGCCAGCTGCTGATCGTTGCAGGCGCCATGGTTGGTGCCGCGGGTCTGATCCTGACCCAGGTCATGTGCAACGGCATGAACCGTTCCCTCGTGTCCGTGCTCTTCGGTGGCGCCCTGGGTGCCTCGTCCGGCTCCGGCGGAGGTGGTGGTGAATACACCAACATCACCAGCTGCAGTGTCGAGGAATGTGCCCTGACCCTCGAGGCGGCTGAGCGTGTCGTGATTGTTCCCGGGTACGGCCTCGCGGTTGCCCAGGCCCAGCACACGCTGCGGGAGGTGACCCGATCCCTGGAAGCCGCTGGCATCCAGGTGGATTACGCCATCCACCCCGTGGCCGGACGCATGCCTGGTCACATGAATGTGTTGCTTGCGGAGGCGGATGTGCCCTATGAGCAGCTCAAGGAAATGGATGTGATCAATCCTGAATTTCCTGCCACCGATGTGGTGCTCGTTCTCGGGGCCAACGATGTGGTCAATCCCCAGGCCAAGAGTGATCCCAATTCGCCTCTCTACGGCATGCCCGTGCTTGATGTGCAGCAGGCCCGCACGGTGTTTGTGGTCAAACGCGGCATGAATGCCGGGTACTCCGGCATCAAGAACGACCTGTTCGAGCTGGCCAACACGTCCATGGTGTTCGGCGATGCCAAGAAGGTGCTGGGTGATCTGCTCGGAGAACTCAAGGAACTCGGCGTCGGCAAGAAGTGAGTTCTGCGGCGTGACAGGCCAGTCCCAGAGCCTGATCGAGGATCCCCAGGTGCTGCGGCAGCTGGGGATCCTGCCGTATCGGGAACGCTTCCCCTGGCTTGGCGGCGATCTGCAGACCTTGCGCGACACGCTCAGACCCCTGGCGTTGCCAACCGAGCAGGGCCAGCCCATCAGAATCCCCGTGCCGGCGCTGCCCAGCGGTGCCGCTGCAGCAGGTGAGCTGCTGGCCTTCCTCGATCGGCCGGTGGCCCCGGAGCCATCCGCTCCCAGGGCGCTGGTTCTGGTGCTGCATGGCCTGGGTGGATCCAGCCGTCGCGAGGGCCTCCGCCGCCTCGGTCTCTGTCTGCAGGCTTCAGGGTTTGC
>JBGKDM010000109.1:0-2371 GCA_042954165.1 Synechococcus sp. | reverse complement strand
AGGCCCGTCGGTGGGTGATGGTGGGCCTCGGATCGGGCCTGGTGATCACCGCACTCGCCTTCGCCAGCGTGCCCTCCGGTTTCATCCCCGAGGAGGACCAGGGCTATCTGGCCGGCATCTATCAACTCCAGAACGGGGCCTCGCTGAGCGCGAGTGAAGCCATGGCCAAAACGATCGCGGCGATCATCCAGGAGGAGCCCGACGTGGGCGAAGCCTCGATCATCAGCGGCTACGGATTCAATGGCTCCAGTCCTGACCAGGGCACGATCCTGATCGGCCTGAAACCTCTGGAGGAACGCAAGGGTGCCACCAACAGCTCGTTTGCGATCGCCAAGCGCCTCAACGCCAGGCTGACGACGCTCAGTGAGGGATTCGCCAAGGTGGGGCAGCCCCCGGCCGTTCCCGGCTTCTCGGCCCAGGGGGGCTTCTATTTCCAGTTCAACGATCACAGCAACGGGGCCTACAGCTTCAACCAGCTCAATCAGCTGGCGCAGACGCTGATCGGCAAGGGCCGCAGCAGTGGCGACTTCGCCTCCCTCTACACCCAGTTCATTCCCAGTGCGCCTGCTTTCGGCCTCTCGATCAACCGCGAGCTGATGGAGGCGCTCGATGTCGACTATCAGGAGGCGATGACCACCATCGCCACCCTGGCGGGCAGCAAGTACACGGGACTGACCTATGAGGCCGGGCAGGTGCGCAACGTGTACGTGCAATCCAGTGCCGAACAGCGCAGCCGGATCGACGACATCCTCAGCTACTACGTGCGCGCGCGCGACGGCTCCCTGGTGCAGGTGTCGCAGTTCGCCCGGAACAGTCTGAGCAGTGCACCGCCGGTGATCAGTCACTACAACCTGGATCGCACCGTGCTGGTGCAGGGCGCCCAGGCGGCGGGCTCCAGTTCCGGTGAGGCCCTCGGTGCCATCCAGCGTCTGTTTGACGCCCAGAACTTCAACAACATCGGCTCGGCCTTCACCGGGCTGGCGGCGCTGCAGCTGTCAGCGGGCAACGCCAGCCTGCTGGTGTTCGGCTTCGGGGTTCTGGTGGTGTACCTGGTGCTGTCGGCCCAGTACGAGAGCTACATCACGCCGGTGATCATCCTGATGACCGTGCCCCTGGCGATGCTCGGAGCCCTGGCCTTTCTGGCCCTGCGCTCGATCGACCTCAACATCTACGCCCAGGTGGGACTCGTCACCCTGATCGGGCTCGCCGCCAAAAACGGCATCCTGATCGTCGAAGTGGCGGAACAGCACCTGAGCGAAGGGATGACGGCCCAGGAAGCCGTGATGGCGTCAGCCGAATCGCGCCTGCGACCGATCCTGATGACGGCCATCGCCGCACTGGCCGGCTTCCTTCCCCTGGTGGTCGCCAATGGTGCCGGAGCACAGAGCCAGCAGGCGCTGGGTAGCGTGATCTTCGGCGGCCTGGTGGTGGCAACGGTGTTGTCACTGGGCGTCGTTCCCCCCTTCTACGTGACGATCAAAGCCCTTGAAACACGGTGGTTCAGCAGCCAAGACCAGGGCAGCCTCGACCATGCAGGCTGATCAGCGCTGGACCTGGCGCGAACCCGGGGGCCTGGCGCTTGAGGTTGGCTGGTGCCGGCAGGGAGACCCCGGCGTCTCAGCGCCAGCCGACACCCCGGCGGTGGTGCTGATTCACGGCTTCGGGGCCAACACAAATCACTGGCGGCACACCGCTCCCGCCCTCAGCCCGCACACCCCCACCTATGCCCTCGATCTGATCGGCTTCGGCACCAGCAGCCAACCCCGGGCCCTGCTGGCCGGCGAACGCGGCGAAGGCCTGCGCTACGGATTCGATCTCTGGGGTGAGCAGGTCGCCAGCTTCTGCCGCGAGGTCGTGCAGCAGCCAGTGCTGCTGGTGGGCAATTCCATCGGCGCCGTGGTGGCCCTGCGGGCTGCCCAGTTGCTTGAAAAGGACGCAGGCGCAAGTCACTGCAAAGGAGCGGTCCTGATCGACTGCGCTCTCCGGAAGATGGATGACAAGCAGCTGCCGAACCAACCAGCCTGGATGACCTGGACTCGGCCACTCCTGAAAGCGCTGGTGCGTCAACGCTGGTTGAGCACAGCATTGTTTCGCAATGCAGCGCGCCCTTCAGTGATCCGCAGCGTGCTCAGGACGGCCTACCCCAGCGGCGACAACATCGACGATGCCCTGGTGGCTCTGCTGCATGAACCAACGCAGCGCCCGGGTTCGGCCGAAGCATTCCGGGGCTTCATCAATCTGTTCAACGACCACCTCGCGCCTGATCTGATGAAGGATCTGGCCATTCCCGTCGATCTGGTCTGGGGGGTCAAGGACCCTTGGGAAGACTACGAGGAAGCCAAGCGCTGGAGGAAGAACATCAGCATCGTCA
>JBGKDM010000108.1:0-1561 GCA_042954165.1 Synechococcus sp. | reverse complement strand
AGCCCCACGGCCGATCTCACGCCGATCATTCCTGCCCTTGAAGAGGTGCTCGGCGGCAGCCTTGGCGACTCGGTTGGATCGTTCAACTTCAAGGCGATCACCGACCGTTTTTCGGAGCTGATGTTCGATTACCCCTTCCGGGTTCCGGCGCGTTTCGCTCTGATCATTCGGGCCGTCGTCAGCCAGGAAGGTCTTGCCTTGCGGCTGGATCCGAACTTCCGAATCATTGCTGTTGCCTATCCGTACGTCGCCCGTCGACTGTTGGCGGGTGACACCAGCGAGATGCGCGAGAAGCTGCTGGAGGTGATCTTTGATGAATCAGGCCGCCTGCGCCTGGATCGCCTGCAAAGTTTGCTGGATGTGGTGGGTCAGGATGCTCCCGCTCCAGGCAAGGAATTGATCCCTGTGGCTGGGGCAGGTCTGCGGCTGCTGCTCAGCCGGGATGGTGCCGACCTGCGCAAGCGTCTGCTGATGACGCTGATCCGTGACGACCGTCTCCACACCGACGACGTGCGTGCCTTGGTTGGCCTGCTCGGACGCACCTTCGGCCCAGCGCGTCTTGCCAGTGGACTGTTGCAGCGACTCAACCCCCTGGCGGCAGCGTGATCCAGCAGCCGATCACGCTGATTGAACTGAAGATCACAACCGTGAGTGGCCAGAGCTCGTCAAGCTGTTCGAGTCGTGCCTTTTTTCGATCCCTGGCTGCACCTGCCGGCATTTCATCCAGCTCCCCATAACGCCGCCCTAGGAAAATCACCAGGATGAACGCCAGCAGGGTGACCACGTAAGCAATTACATACACCTGATCGAGAAAGGTGAGATAGGGAAGGTCTGGAAGCTCATCCCGGTAGGTCTGTTGAAGGAACACAAGGGTCAGCAGAACGGTGACGGGAATTCCGGCGCGGGCATCCTGTTCATCTGGCCGGACTTTGAAGACCAGAAGCACCATGGCCATCACCACCAGAAGGGGGAGGATCAATCGCCAGAATGCCGACCAGGAAGATGTGCCAAATGAGATATCAAAGATCACCAGGCTGTAGTCATCGGCGCTTCCCCCCAGTCCGAAATTGGTGGCGTAGTTGTGCCGGTATTCAGCAATGGACCAGCCCCTGTTGAGCCAGCCGATGATGCCTGCGAACAGACCCATGCCACTGTTCTGGATGTCGGGTTCGAAGCGGAGATGGGGATAATCCAGTGCCCCATTCACATCCTCCATTTCAAGGACAAGGGGCAGGCTCACGGTTACAAATGGAAAGTGCCTGAAGCTGGCCTTGTCGATGTAAAAGCGGCCGATGTAATTGAACAGTTGGTAGTACGAACCGTCTTCGTTGTGCACAGGAGCCGAAGACATCGGTGTGAGCACTGGATCGGCATCCGAGACCAATCCGTTGACCAGGGTGATTCCTTGTTCAATCGTTTGGTCCTGCTCGTTCAAGTAGCGCTGCAGGTCTTCCCCCCAACGCATCCAGACATAGCCGTTGGAGGAATAGCTGGGGATACTCAGATCCAGGTCGTAGGTGCTGGTTGCGTAAATACCCACCTGCACATGGAACTCAGCCTC
>JBGKDM010000107.1:0-5697 GCA_042954165.1 Synechococcus sp. | reverse complement strand
CCGCCATCGGCCCGCAGCAGCACGCGATCGCGCAGGCCGTTCTCCACCAGGCTGCGGTGCACCTCGGTGAGCCCCAGTTCCCAGGGACTGCCGGCATGTTTGATCGAACTCAGCGGCGACGCACCGGTGCCACCGTCGTGGCCGGAGATCTGGATCACATCGGCGTTGGCCTTGGCCACACCAGCGGCGATGGTGCCGATGCCGATCTCGGCCACCAGCTTCACGCTCACCGGCGCCTTGGGGTGCACCTGATGCAGATCGTGGATCAGCTGGGCGAGATCCTCAATGGAATAGATGTCGTGGTGCGGAGGCGGTGAGATCAAGGCCACACCGGGCTTGCTGTTGCGCAGCCAGGCGATGTAGTCATCCACCTTCGGGCCGGGTAGCTGCCCGCCTTCACCGGGCTTGGCACCCTGCGCCACCTTGATCTCGAGCTGCTTGCCGCTGCGGAGGTATTCGGCCGTGACGCCGAAGCGCCCCGATGCGATCTGCTTGATCGCGGAGCAGGCCGTATCGCCGTTGCGTAGTCCCCGGATCGCCGGGAGGGTGGCGGAGCGACCTTCAGCATCAACATCGCTGAGCACCTCGAAGCGAGCAGGGTCCTCCCCGCCTTCGCCGCTGTTGCTCTTGCCTCCGATCCGGTTCATCGCCACCGCCAGCACCTCATGGGCTTCACGGGACAGCGCGCCCAGGCTCATGCCCCCGGTGCAGAACCGCTCACAGATGCTCTCCACGCTCTCCACCTGATCCAGGGGAAGCGGCGTCGCTGCAGTCTTGAACTCGAGCAGATCGCGCAACGCCGTCACCGGACGGTTCTCAAGCAGGCTGCGGTAGGTGGAGAAATGGTCGTACCCAGGCCCCTCCTTCACAGCCTTGTGCAGGGCCTTGGACATCTCCGGTGAGTTGAGGTGGAACTCGCCGCCGGTGCGGTACTGCACGAAGCCCATGAATTCGAGCTTGCTGCGGTTCAGTTCCGGGAAGGCCTTGGCGTGCAGCAGCAGGGTTTCACGGGCCAGTTCCTGCAGCGACAGACCAGCCACGCGACTGGTGGTCCCAGTGAAGGCACGGGCGATCACATCGGCCCCGAGACCAATGGCCTCGAAGATCTGGGCGCCGTGATAGCTGGCGAGCAGCGAGATCCCGATCTTGGAGAGGATTTTGCGCAGGCCGTTCTCCAGAGCCACCCGCACGTTCGCCTGGGCCTCGGCTGGGGTGAGGGCGGCGAGCTTGCCCTGTTCGATCCGCTTCTGAGTCTTGGGGTGGGCCAGCCAATGGCGCGTGGTCTCCCAGGTGAGCCAGGGGCAGACGGCACTGGCTCCGTAACCGATCAGGCAGGCCAGGTGATGGGTGCTCCAGCACTGGGCGGTGTCCACCACCAGGGAACAGCGCAGGCGCTGGCCCTGACGCAGAAGGTGGTGATGCACCGTGCCAACCGCCAGCAGCGGCGGCAAAGCAGCTGTCGTCGCGGCCAGCTCGGTGGCCTGACCATCAGCAGCCACCCGATCGCTGAGCACGAGAATCTGAGCACCTTCCTCCACGGCCCGGGTGGCCGCTGCACAGAGCTGATCCAGGGCGGATTGCAGGGCTTCCGCCGACTGACTTGGATCGAACTGGGTGGAGAGCTGCTGGCAGGGCAGACCCTGCTGGGAGATCGCAGCCAGCTCGGACTCATTCAGCACCGGGGAATCGAGGTGCACCAGCGCCGCCGCTTCAGCCTGGGGGCGGAGGGCCGGCCGGCGCTGACCCAGATGCATCTCCAGGCTCATCACCAGCTTTTCCCGCAGGGGATCGATCGGTGGATTCGTGACCTGGGCGAACCGCTGCTTGAAGTAGTCGTAAAGCAGGTGGGGCTTGTCGGAGAGCACCGCCAGGGGGATGTCATCCCCCATGCAGTAGGTGGGCTCCTTGGCCGCGCCGGCCATGTCCTCGATCACCAGGTCAAGGTCTTCGGCCGTGAAGCCGGTGGCGGTCTGAAGACGCAGCAGATCGAAGTCGGCCAGCTGACGGTCCTCCGTCCAGGGCTGGGCCTCGAGATTGCGGCGGTGCTCCTTCAGCCAGCTGCCGTAGGGATGGCGAGCGGCGGCATCTTCCTTGACGGCCCAGTTGTCGAAAAGCTCACCGCTCTCCAGATCAACGGCGAGCATCTGGCCGGGGCCGAGGCGACCGCGGCTCACCACCGTCTTGTCAGCGAGATCGACGACACCGGTTTCCGAACCCATGATCACGAAGCCGTCGCTGGTGGTGCACCAGCGGGCAGGGCGCAGACCGTTGCGGTCGAGGGTGGCGCCGACACGCTTGCCGTCGGCAAAGACCAGCAGAGCCGGACCGTCCCACGGTTCCTGAATCCCGGCGTTGAACTCGTACATCGCCGTCACATCAGGACGGCTGTCGAGATCCGGCTGGTTGCGGAATGCTTCAGGAACCAGCGTGATCAGGCTGTCGGTGATCGAACGGCCACTGCGCACCATCAGCTCCAGGGTGGCGTCGAGGTTGGCGGAGTCGCTGAAGGCGGCATTCACCACCGGATTGAGGTCGGCGGCAGCCTCACCCCAGACCTCATCCAGCTGAGACTCCGAGGCACGGGCCCAGTTGAGGTTGCCCAGAAGCGTGTTGATCTCGCCGTTGTGGCCCAGAAGCCGCATCGGCTGTGCCAGGGGCCAGCGCGGCAGAGTGTTGGTACTGAAACGGCGGTGATACACCGCGAAGCTCACCGCGAAACGGGCATCGCGCAGGTCGGCGTAGAAGGCGTCAAGCACCTCCGAGCGCACCATGCCTTTGTAAACAACCGTGCGGCTGCTGAGCGAAGCCACGTAGAGGTCACGACCACCCTCGGCCCCAAAAGCCTGCCGGGCACGGTCGCCCAGACGACGGCGAAGACGGAACAGCAGGGCCTCCAGCGCGTCGCCGGCCTCGCTGCCCTCCACCAGCCACTGATAAATCGAAGGTGCTGTCTGCCGGGCCAGAGGGCCCAGCACGGAAGGCTCCACCGGAACTTCGCGCCAACCGAGGGAGCGGAGGCCAAGCGCAGCCGCCTCCTCGGCCGCGAACGCCTGGGCCTGGGCCCGGCGCTCCGCATCAGGCGGTAGAAACAGCATCCCGAGACCGCGGGCGGCGCCGGCATTGGCCGCATCAGGCCAGACCGCTTTCAGGTAGTCCCAGGGAATGCCGCAGAGAATTCCGGCGCCATCACCAGAATCGCCATCACCGCCACAGCCGCCGCGGTGCTCCATGCAACCCAGCCCGCGCAGGGCCTGCTGCAGAAGCCAGTGGCTCGTCTCTCCCTGCAGCTGGGCGAGAAAACCCACGCCACACGCATCCTTCTCACCAGCCACCGCCTCGGGGGCGGGGGTATCGCAATAGGGCCAGGCGGAGGCGGAGAGGTGGGTCATGTCTTTCAATCGAATCAGTCGTCAGCAGCTGGCGTCCGTCGAACGCGCTGACGCGATTGATGATCCTAAGGAGGCGTGGTCCGGCAGCGAAAGACGGCTAGCGTCCGGACCATGGTTTTGCCGATGCCCCCTCCAGTGCCGGCCCCGGAGGTTCGGCCGGCAACTGCGGAGCAAGGCAGCCGCATCACGCTCGCCGGGCTGGAAATTGAGGCCCCATGGCAATGGGTCGGCGACAGCCGACAGCATCCAGCTGAGCTCTGGCTCACCCTCGACGTGCTGACCGGCCGGTTCGGATTTCAGCGTCAACCTGGCCTCAACGGCGAGGAACTGCACTGGTACGGCCAGCAGCAACGCCTCCAAACCATCCCCACACGCACCCTCGACGACGAGGTCGCCATTGACGTCAGCCCCTGGCTGCGCCGGGTGGGAGTGCAAATGCGGCAGTCCGGAAACGGGCTGTCGATCGACCTGCCGGCGCCCAGGTTGCTGAATCTGAGACAGGGCAAGGGGAGCACCGCCAATCGCCTGGTGATGGACCTGAGCGGACCGGCACTGCTGCAACGCGATGGCGACGATCTCCTGCTCAGCCTGAGATCGACGCCCACCCAGGACGGCCAGCTGCGGGCCCTGGGCCTGCGCCCCTGGCGCCGTCGCGATCACCTGCGCCTTCGCGGTCAGGGTTCAAGGCTGAGCACGCTGACGCTCGCGACCCCCTGGAGAGTTGTGCTGGACGGCGTGGGCAGCGCCGCCAACCGGGCAGGAACCAACGCAATAAGCGAACAGAAGGCCCTGCAATCCAGTCTGCTGAACCCCGTGGTGCAGGGATTGCTCCGCCAGGGGCTGGTGCTGGACCGCAGAACGGTGACCGTGGGGGTGAAACCGCTGATCGTGTACAGGATCGGCACGGATCCCAGCATCCAAGGTCTGTCGCTGCTCCCCCTCGCACCCCGCAGGGGACAACAGGGGCTGCGCTTTCTCCACCAGCTCACCCGACCCGACCAGGCCCTTTTTGCCGTCAACGGTGGTTTCTTCAATCGCATCAGACAGCTGCCACTGGGAGCGGTCAAGCGCGATGGCATCTGGCTGTCAGGCCCGATTCTCAATCGTGGCGCCATCGGCTGGTCAGCCAATCAACGCCTGCTGTTCGGGCGCCTGCGGCTGGATCAGGAGCTACGCATCGAGGGTGGGCGGCGATGGAGGCTGAACCACCTCAACAGCGGTTATGTGCAGAAAGGCCTCAGCCGCTACGACCGGTCCTGGGGCCCGGTCTACAAAGCTCTCAGCGGCCAGGAACTGGCCATCACCGTGGTGGACGGCGTGGTCCAGACGCAGCACGATCGCCTGGCCCTCAACCGTGGCGTACCGATTCCGGCCCAGGGCGACCTGGTGGTAGCCCGAGGCGGCACACCGATTCCGGCACGACCGGGCCAGCGGGTGACGATCACCGCAAGACCATCCGATCGCCTGGGCCTTCAGCCCCATGTGCTCGGAGGAGGTCCACTGCTGCTCCAGCGGGGACGCGTGGTTCTCAATGGGCGCCAGGAGGGATTCAGTTCCGGCTTCCTCAGCGTGTCAGCCCCCAGAACGGTGGTTGGGCAAGACCAGCAACGGCAGTGGCTGCTCACGATCAAGGGGGCGGGTGGCAGCCATCCGACCCTTCTCGAAAGCAGTCTGGCCCTGCAGAAACTCGGGGTCTCCGACGCCCTCAACCTCGATGGAGGCAGTTCCACCTCGATGGTGGTGGCCGATCGCCTCGTGATGACCGGTCGCGGGGTGGCCCCAAGAATGCAGAACGCCCTGGGACTGGTGCGAGACTGACATCAACAAGCTCTCCGACTCCCGGCTGATGGGCGCCAGACTCCAGATCACGAACTCCGCCGCTGCCGAACTCGGACGCCAGGCCGCTGTGGCGGGCACACCGGGGCTGATGCATCTGGATCTGGTCTCTGGCAGCTGCGAGACCCATACGATCCGATTGCAGCCCGGTGCCATGGGAGGCATCCCGGTGGCCCGTGGCGAAGGGGTCACCTTGCACGCACCGGCAGCACAGTCGGCCCAACTGGCGGGTCTCTGTCTTGATTACCGCAGTGACCTCAGTGGCGGCGGCTTTCTGATCACGGCATCGAGCGGAATCCGCAGCTGCGCCTGTGGCAGTGCCTTCACCAGGCTCTGAAGATCAGGTCAGGCGACCCGGTATGGTGGTGGATTGTCGAACCAGGTCGGGTCTCCGGCCGCAACCCGACCGTCGATGCCAACTATCCAACAGCTGATCCGTAACGAGCGCCAGAGCTCAAAGGCGAAGACCAAA
>JBGKDM010000106.1:0-1888 GCA_042954165.1 Synechococcus sp. | reverse complement strand
TGTGACTTGATCAGGCGTCGTAGTACATGGTGAACTCGTGGGGATGAGGGCGCTGGCGGAGCTGTTGCACCTCCTCGTACTTGATGTCGATCCAGTTGTCGATGAAGTCCTTGGTGAACACACCACCTTCCAGCAAGTAGTGGTGATCGGCGCGCAGTGCCTCAAGAGCACCGTTGAGGGACGCAGGCACCGTGGCGATCTTGGCCAGTTCGTCGGCGGGGAGTTCGAAGAGATCAACATCAACCCCAGCACCAGGGTCGATCTGATTCTTGATGCCGTCGATTCCTGCCATCATCATCGCGCTGAAGGCGAGATAGGGGTTGGCCAGGGCGTCACCGGAGCGGAATTCAAGTCGCTTCGCCTTGGGGCTGGGGCCGGTCAGCGGGATGCGGACCGCGGCTGAACGGTTGCCCTCCGAATACACGAGGTTGACGGGAGCCTCGAAGCCGGGGACGAGTCGTTTGTAGCTGTTGGTGGTCGGGTTGGTGAAGGCCAGGAATGAAGGGGCATGCTTGAGAATGCCGCCGATGTACCAACGGGCCGTTTCGGACAGGTTGGCGTAGGTGCCTTCCCCGAAGAAAAGAGGAGCGCCAGCTTTCCAGAGGCTCTGGTGGACGTGCATGCCACTGCCGTTGTCAGCGAAGATCGGCTTGGGCATGAAGGTGGCTGTTTTGCCGTACTTCTTCGCCACGTTGCGGACGACGTACTTGTATGTCATCACGTTGTCCGCGGCCTGGATCAGCTCTGCGAACTTCATCCCGAGCTCATGCTGGGCCGTTGCAACCTCGTGGTGCTGCTTCTCGGTCGGGACGCCCAGCGCACCCATCGTCAGCAGCATCTCGCTACGGATGTCCTGCGACGTGTCGTTAGGTGAGACGGGGAAATAACCCTCTTTCAGCTGAATTTTGTTGGCAAGGTTGCCGCCTTCCTCAACGCGGTTTGTGTTCCAGGGTGCTTCGATCGAGTCGACGCTGTAGGAGCAGGATCCGTTGGCGCTTTCGTAGCGCACATCATCGAAGAGAAAGAATTCAGGCTCTGGGCCGAAGAAAGCTGTGTCTGCCAGCCCTGTGCTGGTGAGGTAGTTCAGTGCTTTCTGTGCGAGAGCTCTGGGGCAGCGCTCGTAGGGTTCACCGGTACGCGGATCCTGGATCGAGCAGATCATGCTCAGGGTCTTGTGGCGGTAGAACGGATCAACCCAGGCGGTGTTCGGGTCGGGAACCATCGCCATGTCGGAGGCGTTGATGGCTTTCCAGCCGCGAATGGACGAGCCATCAAAAGCCAGTCCGTCTCGGAAGGCGTCCTCGTCAACAAGGTCGGAGCAGACAGTCAGGTGCTGCCACTTGCCATGCAGGTCGGTGAATTTGAGATCGATCAGCTCAATCCCTTCACTCTTGATGGTGTTGAGAACGTCCTGTGCGGTCTTTCCCATGGGGTCCTGGGTGGCTCACTTAACTGTGACTTGGCGAACGTAAGCAGCCCAAGGGGCCCCTTTTGTATCAAGAGGCACACTTTGATCGCTGGATGTGGCGGGCCACCGTTTGGTCGGCCAGGTGGGCAGCTTGGTAACCGTTTCTGTCAACTTGGTCACATCGCTGAGCCGATGCGGGTTTTGCGCGGATTGACGGTGTTACGTTCAGCCTGACACCGTCTATGCCGCTGCCATGCGCGATGCCATCACCGGGTTGATTGGTCGCTACGACCAGCTCGGTCGCTATCTCGATCGCAATGCCATGGACAGCATCGATGGCTATCTGTCGGAAGCGGCTCTGCGGTTGCAGGCTGTCGAACTCATCAATCGTGAAGCGGCTGAGATTGTTCGCGAAGCCAGCCAGAGGTTGTTTCAGGGTGATCCTGAACTTCTGCTCCCCGGAGGCAATGCCTACACCAC
>JBGKDM010000105.1:0-5199 GCA_042954165.1 Synechococcus sp. | reverse complement strand
CTTCAGGGATGACATCCGCTTGCACGCCCAGGTGCAACGACAGGAAAGAGCTGGACGGTTGGTAGCGGCGACGCCAGGTGGCCTCAGCTGGCGGCGTGTGCTCCTGGTCCACCAGCGTGGTCGCCGGTGACCCTTCACCGGCGAAGGTGTCCCAGCGGGTGGCATTGCTGACGATGCGTCGTGCATGCAGCTCCTCTCCATCAGCAAGACGAACGCCGACCGCCTTGCCGTCCTCAACCAGCACCTTGGTGACCCGGGCTCGGTAGCGAATCGATCCACCGTGGGCCTTCAACCCCTGCACGAGCTTTTCGGCGATGGTGCCGACCCCGCCTTTGGGGTAATTGATTCCACCCGCGTGGCGATCGGAGAACACCATGCCTGCGTTGATCATCGGCGTGCGATCCGCTGGCATCACCGACCAGCAGAAACATTCCATGTCGATCAAGCGGAGCAGGTCCTGATCCTTGATGTGCCGTTTCGCCACGTCGCCGACGTTGAACGGCAGCCATCGAGCCAGACCCAGGCACGCCAGGGGTGCTCGGAAAAACACCTTGGCGAGATAGGCGGGGTCCTCGAGGGAGAGCAACGGCATCGCATCGAGGCAGTTGAAGACCTGCCAGCAGGTGTCGTAGAAGGCCCTGATTCCCTTGGCTTCATGGGGGAATCGCGCGCTCATGCGAGCGATGAATCCTTCGTATTCGCGGTCCACAGCCATCGAAAGACCACCTGGGAGGTGATATTCCAGCTGCACTGGGTCGGGGATGGTGTCGCAACGCTGGCCCACATCAGCAAGCGCGCGGGTGAGCAGGTTGGTGTGGCCGTTCTCCCCGAACCCGAAAATCATCGAGGCACCCACATCGAAGGTGTAACCCTCACGTTGAAAGCTGCCTCCGGATCCTCCCGGTATCAGGTAACGCTCGAGCACAAGCGTCTTTGCGCCCTTGGCCGCCAGCTGGGAGGCGGTGACCAGCCCTCCGATGCCGGAGCCGACCACAATCACGTCCCACACGGGCTTGCTCACGGTTTCCCTGGCTGCACAGGGCTGAACCTAAGTGCTGGTCTGGCGCTCGTGCTGACGATGCATCGTTCGGGGGCCATGAAAAAGCCCCCTGCCTCATCGAGGCAGGGGGCGCTGAGCATCGGCAGACCCAACGGCTGCTCGAGGGAGCTCCTATCCCTTGTGACCCTGATGGGATGGGCCGGGATACACGGGGCGGGAGTGGAGCTTGGCCTGTTTCGAGCTCGCCTGGACCTTGCCTTGCGCAGCGCTGTTCCTGGTTGAAGCCATGGCACCCGTAGCGGATGCGCTGGGTCTAGCTCTGGTGCACCTGGATCGGCAACATTGCAGCCGTGTTCGCTGAACGGTCGGCTGCAATGTTGCCGTCGTCCCGGCAGATTGACGGTTCCTTCACTGGGATGTCCCCATGGATGCCTTGGACGATGACCAGGCCAGGGAGCTGGAGCGCCTCCGCACCGTGCTTCAGGTAGCCCAGCGCAACGGCAATCAATTGTTCATCAGCAACATCGAGCGAGAAATCGAGGCGGTCCAACGCGGTGAGGTGTCACCGCTGATCGCTGAGTACCTGAGCGCAGAGGAGCGCAACGGCGGGTTGGCGGGCTGATTCATAGCCCGGATCCCGGTCATTCGATGGCTCCGGTCGCGCTGGCTGGCAGGAAGGGTGGGGTTGCCGTGAGGATCACTTCCGAGCGCACCGGACTGCCCATGAGTTGCCGGCAGCGTTGCTCGATGCGCAACCGCAGAATGTCGATCGCGGCTCCGTCCATGGGCTGGCTGGGGTTGAGGTACACCACAACGAATGCTGTCCGACCCACCTGCATCACGGTGAGATCAAGGAGCCAGCAGGACAGCCCGGCCAGGAGATCCTCCAGGGCAGCCCGGGTTGTTCGGATCGTGTCCGACTCCGCGGATGCCCCTGATGCCTGGCCGAGGGCCGTCAGGAAGGCCTGCAAGGGTTCCCGCAGGACAACAGCACTGACTACGAGAACCAGCAGGGAATCGGTGATCGGTGTCAGCACCGCCAGAGGTGTTCCCTTCAGCAGGGGCGTGCTCAGCAGCGCGACGCCCGTGAGACCACTGATCAGGCCGTCAACGCGGGCGGCGCGTGCCTCGGTCAGCAGCAGTTGCGATTTGGAGCCGGTTCTCAGCCAGTCCCTGTGGTGGCACCAGGCCAGGCCCCAGCAGATCGCCACCATGGCGATGGAATACAACGCCACCGGTCCGAGGCTCACGGCGGCGATGGTCGAGCCTTTGGCGTAATCAATCACGGTGCCGATGCCTGCTGCAGCGGCGAAGGTGAGGACTCCGATCAGCACCAGTGATCGGAACAGCACATACAGGGCCTCCTGACCGTCGTAGCCGTAGGGGTAGGCCCTGTCGGGAGGACGCACCACATTGCGACTGATCCGGGTGGCAACGAGGCCTGAACCCACCATCACAGCGGAGTAGAGCCCATCGAGCAGAAGGGCGTAGGAGCCCGACAGCACATGCACCCAGAGCCCGGCGACAGCCATCACCGCACTGGCGATCACACCGATCCGGAGCGACTGCTGTTCAATCAGACGATGCCGGTTCCCCGGTGATTCCTGCGCCGTGGCGTCATCATCAGCCCGCATCGATCGGCCTGCCGTCTTCTCTCCTGCTAGCAGCGGTGCCAGGACTTTTGCCTGCCTTTTGGCTCGCCGCCGCGACCGCCGGGTCAGGCCATAGGGATCGCCAGCGGTGCCGGCGTCGTTGCCTGCGCTTCGGGGCGGCAGGCGGCCAGATCCCGCAGTGCCCGATCCCGATAGGCGCCATAACGCCGTCGTTTATCGCGGATCTTCTCCGGCAGGGCTGGCAGCAAACCGAAGTTCGGGGGCATGGGCTGGAACTTCCCGGAGGGCGCCTCACTGATGAAGTGGGTTAGCGCCCCGATCATGCAGGTGGAGGGAAGTTCGATCGGGGTCTGGCCCTGCGCCAGCCGGGCCGCATTGGTTCCAGCCAGCCAGCCACCGGCAACGGCCGCGGCATAGCCCTCGGTTCCTGTGATCTGACCGGCCGCCAGCAGATGGGGACGTTTGCGGAACTGAAGCGACGGCGTCAGCAGTTCCGGTGCTTCCAGGAACGTGTTGCGGTGCATGACCCCGAAGCGGACGAATTCGGCCTGCTCCAGACCGGGGATCATGCGCAGAATCCGTTTCTGCTCCCCCCACTTGAGGTTGGTCTGGAACCCCACCAGATTCCAGAGGCGGCCGTCCTTGTCCTCCTGACGCAGCTGCACCACTGCATAGGCGCGCTTGGCGCGGCGCACATCCCGATCATTCACATCCCCCCAGCGCGGATCCCACAGGCCGATGGGTTTCAGGGGGCCGTACCGCATGGTGTCTTCCCCGCGCCTTGCGAGTTCCTCGATCGGAAGACAACCCTCAAAGAAGGTGGCGCTGTTCTTCTCGAAGTCCTTGAGTTCCGCCTGTTCCGCGTCCAGGAGCTCCTGGCGGAAGGCCAGATACTGCTCCTGGTCCATCGGGCAGTTGATGTAATCAGCGTCCCCTTTGTCGTACCGGCTCGCGCGGAACGCCCGCTCCATGTCGATCGTGTCTCCATCGACAATCGGGCTGGCGGCGTCAAAGAAATGGCAGTCCTCCCTGCCGGTGAAGGCACGGAGATCCTCCGCCAGGGGCTCGCTGGTCAAAGGACCTGTGGCCAGCACGGTGATGATGTCCTCGTCGGGAAGCACCTGCTGCTCGCGCCGTTCGATCGTCACCAGTGGATGCTGATCGAGTGTTTCGGTCAGGGCTGCGCTGTAGCGGCCCCGATCCACCGCCAAGGCGCCTCCAGCGGGCACGGCATGGGCATCAGCCGTGCGAATGACCAGAGAGCCGAGGCGCCGGAGTTCCTCCTGGAGCAGACCTGCGGCCCGATCGCTGCTGAGGGCCCCGAAGCTGTTGCTGCAGACCAGCTCTGCAAATTCGCTGCTGTGATGCGCCGGTGATCGCTTGGCCGGACGCATTTCGACCAACCGAACAGGAACACCTGCCGAAGCAACCTGCCATGCCGCCTCAGTGCCGGCGAGGCCTGCTCCAATGACGACAACGCTTTGAGTGTTGGGCAAGGGTTGAGGCACTCGCAGACTCTCAACCCTAGGGATCAGGGAATCAGGCGCGGCTGCGCTTGATCATCAGCTGAAGTTGTCCGACGGCGGCTCTGCCGATGTTGAACCCGGCCCAGCCCAGTGCCAGAAGGATTGGGGATGCCACGAGGACGAGCCGGAGGTCCATGGATCTGTCTGAAAAGCCCATCGATCTTAAAGACCCCTTCGGCGTCTGGGGGGCTTCTGCGTCAGCTCGTTTGGTTTTGCAGCATTTGCTGGTTCTCAAAGGCTGCGTGCTGCTGGGCCAGCCGGCTGTAGCGCCGGGCGTGTTCAATCTGGTCGTCGCAATGCTGGGCGGTGAGGGACTTCTTCACCTGCGCCGGGACCCCTGTCGCAAGGGTGCGGGGCGGCACATCCCGCGTGACCACAGCGCCTGCGGCCACCAGGGCTCCCTCTCCCACCGTGACCCCGTTGAGAACAACGGCGCCGATTCCGATCAGACAGCCGTTTTCAAGGGTTGCTCCATGCACAACTGCCCGGTGGCCCACGGTGACGTGGTCGCCAATGATCACGGGTTGATCAGGGTCTCCGTGCAGGACGGCTCCGTCCTGCACATTGCTCTCGATGCCGATGCGAATGGAGGCGAGGTCGGCGCGTGCCACGGCCGTCGGCCAGAGGCTGCTTCCTGCCGCCATCGCAACATCGCCGACGACGACTGCACTGGAGGACACCCAGGCATCCGACGCAATCGAGGGTTCAGGCCAGGGACTGTGAATCGATGTCATCGCGGCGCTGGGGAGCCATGGCGGGATTGTCCTGAGCTTCTCAGGTGGTCACCCCTTGGTTGAGGGTGGGGCTGGGTGATACGTTCACTTGGTGCCCGATGGCACTCTTGATCCAAGGCAGAGCGCCACTGGACAGGAAGGGTCGCTAGCTCAGCGGTAGAGCATCCGGCTTTTAACCGGCTGGTCCTGAGTTCGAATCTCAGGCGACCCATTTTGAGTTTGTGCGTCGCACTAAACTCAAGACTTCGGGGTATAGCGCAGTTTGGTAGCGCGCCTGCTTTGGGAGCAGGATGCCGGGGGTTCAAATCCCTCTACCCCGACTCCAA
>JBGKDM010000104.1:0-1503 GCA_042954165.1 Synechococcus sp. | reverse complement strand
ACGGTGGCTTCCTGGCGATTCGACGCTCCATCTACGCCCAGCTCGAAGGCTTTCATGACTGCCTGCAGGGATGGGGGCATGAAGACCGCCTCCTCTCGATGCTGGCCGGCCTGCTCGGGCACCGCTGCTACTGCGATCAGCGCCTCAAGGTTGGGCACTACTACAAGGCCGCCTTCTCAGTCGCCCCTGCCGGCGAGATCGCCCCTGCCAGTGCCGATCCACTGCCAGACGATGGTCTGGTGATCAACGCACCCACCTACGTGCATGCGCAGGTGGGCAGCGAACCGGTGCCGCTGCTGCTGCTCAACAGCCTGCGCTGCGCGGTGTTGCTCTATGACAGCCACCACTTCGCCATGGCCGTCGAGCAGCTCCGCTTTGACTACGGCGACGGCCGGGTGCAGGAGGCCCTCGCGCTGATCGAGCTGGAGAAGCCCCAGCTGCTGGCCTATCTCGAACGAATCGGCCTCGGCAGTGCAAGCCGAGACCAGGCCTTTCGCCAGTTCTGCACGCGTTTCCACGATGTGCTTCCGATGCTTGCGGAAGCCGAACTCCAGTTCATCCACGCCATCCCTGATCCCCAGCAGGCCCTCGAGCGGGTTCAGGCCCTGCCACGCTCCCTGCCATCGCTCGCGAGTCCCGACCGGGAGCACTACCAGTGCGCCCGCCTCTACAGAGAAGCGGCCCTGCACATGGCGGCAGGGGATTACGCCACCACGGCTGCCCTGATTGGCGAACTGCTGCAGATCGATCCCCATTTCCTGCCCGCGATCCGGATCATGACCATCGCCCTGCGCGCCCTCGGGCGGCGCCAGGGCGAGCTGTTCTGGCTGCTGCACGGCGTGGCCGTGGTCGACCAGCACCGCCCGGCCACCGGACCGGGGCCGGTGGAGGCCTATCACCCCGCCAGCAGCAATCCCTACCTCCGCAACCTGTTCTGGCCGGCGGTGGATCGGGAGTTCTGGGGATCACTGGCGGAGCTTGAGGAGCTCCAGGGCAACCCCGCCGGTGCACTGCCCTGGATGGCCCGCCTGCTCGAACAATCACCGAACGAACCGCAGGTGCTCCAGAAACTGCGAGCTCTCACCGACACCGGAACGGACGTCGCGGCTGCAGCCTGACGCCATCCCGGCGGATCAGAGCAAGGGGGCACCGGCGACCGGTTTCCATTCGTGGAGGGTCCAGGCAACCAGGCCGCTGAGGATCATCGGATCGTGGCGAATCAGGCGGTCAGCCTCCGCATAGCTGGGGGCCTCGACCACCAGCAACCCGCCGCCCCCTGGGGCGGAGTCGCCATCAAGCAGAAAGCCGCTCGCGATGGACCAACCAGCCGCCTGCTGGGCTTCAACCCAGCGACGATGGGCGTCGAGATGGGGCCGGCGCTCCGCCGGAGACAGGGCCAATGTCTCCGGCGTGAAGGTTTCGTGTTTGACAAACCAGGGCACGGCAGGGAAACCGGATCAGGCCGCCACCGCCGCCCGATCCACCAATCCCATCGCGGCCCGC
>JBGKDM010000103.1:0-7029 GCA_042954165.1 Synechococcus sp. | reverse complement strand
TTTTTCAATGTCAGGCTCAATATCTTGTCAGCGCAATCCGATGATGCGCTCCCAAGGGAGGATCTTCAGTCGGGGATGGGGGTCACAGCCCGAATCACCAAGCGGTCTCGCCCCGTGATCTCATTTCTCTTCGACTTCGTCGACAAGATCTGGGCTCCGATCAATGAAGAGCGTTAGCATCAATCGGCTGATATCGATTCAATGTCTCCTGATCCCACACCTGACGATCGTCTGGGTACTTTGAAGATCGGCGACAAGGAATTCACTGTTTCTGACCTCAGCGACGACTGCAAGCGTCTTGTCCTGGCCATCAAGGATTCGGATGAGCAGGCCCTGCGTCTCAAGCGTCAGCTCAATTACATCGAGATTGCCCGTCGCACGCTGGTTCGTGAGTTGATTGGTCTGTTGCCTGAGACACCAACTGCTTCAGATTGATCTTGTTCAGATCAGGCCTTGACGGCTCCATCCGCGAAGCGGACCGTTCTCGCTGCCCGTTGTGCCACGTCGTCTTCATGGGTCACCATCACCAGCGTGATGCCTTGTTGATGCAGGGCATCAAACAGACCCAGGACATCATCTGTTGTTTTTGAATCCAGTGCACCGGTGGGTTCATCCGCCAGGAGCAGGGCCGGTCGATTGATGATCGCCCTTGCAATCGCAACCCTCTGCTGCTGACCGCCAGAGAGCTGGTTGGGTCTGTTCTGGAGCCTGTCCGCCAGGCCAACCTGCACCAGCGCTTCTTCGGCGCGTTCCCGGCGTTCCGCTGCCGCGACACCCGCGTACACCATCGGCAGCATCACGTTCTCCAGCGCCGATGCATGGGGCAGCAGATGGAACTGCTGAAACACAAAGCCCAGTTCCTGATTGCGCAGGTCGGCCAGTGCATCGTCGCCGAGCTCTTCAACGGCCACGCCGTTCAATCGGTACTGGCCTGAGGAAGGTCGATCAAGGCAGCCGATGATGTTCATCGCCGTGCTCTTGCCGGATCCACTGGCGCCCATCACGGCCAGATAGTCACCCTGGTGGACCGTGAGATCGAGGTGATCCAGCGCACGCACCTGATTGGCACCCTCGCCATAGATCTTGCTCACACCCCGGAGCTGGGCCACCGGTTGTCGTGCTGGCCCTCTGCTGTGATCAGCCAAGAGGCTGCTGACTCGAGAGGGCGACGGCCTGCTGGAGAAGGGGTGTTCCTTCCACCGCACTGTTGGCCCACTGGAAGATGGGGTTGGAGAGGATGCCGCCCACTGCGGTCACAACAACACAGGCCACCAGGGCAAAGCGCAGGGACGGCAGCCCGATGGTGTTCCACTGCACCTCGGGATAGGCCTTCACCACATCCGATGCCTCCTGGGGCTCCTTCACCACCATCATCTTGATCACACCGATGTAGTAGTAGATCGACACCACGGAGGTGATCAGTCCCACGACCACGAGCAGATACTGGTGATCGGCCCAGCCTGCGAAGAAGAGGTAGATCTTGCCGAAGAATCCCAGCATCGGTGGAATGCCTCCGAGGGACAGCAGGCACAGACTCAGCCCGAGGGTGATCAGAGGATCCTTCTGATAGAGGCCGGCGTAGTCGGAGATCCGATCACTGCCCGTTCGGATTGAGAACAGGATGATGCAGGCGAACGCTCCGAGATTCATAAACAAGTAGGCCGCCATGTAAAGCACCATGGCGGCGAAGCCCTCTTCGGTGCCGCAGACAAGCCCGATCATCACGAAGCCGGCCTGACCGATCGAGCTGTAGGCCAGCATCCGTTTCATCGACGTCTGGGCCAGGGCAACCACGTTGCCGAGAGTCATGCTCAGCAGCGCCAGCACCGTGAAGAGCAACTTCCACTGGGCATCGAAGGCGCCGAAGCAGCCAACCAGGATGCGGAGTGCCAGGGCGAAGCCTGCCGCTTTCGATCCCACCGAAAGGAAGGCGACCACGGGAGTGGGTGAGCCTTCATAGACGTCAGGGGTCCACTGGTGAAACGGCACTGCCGCGATTTTGAAGGCAACCGTGGCCAGAACGAACACCAGGGCCAGGGCTGCCAGAGGGGTTGGACTATTGATGAGGGCGAGCCCGATCACTTCCAGGCTTGTGGATCCGCTCAATCCGTACAGAAGCGAAGCCCCGTAGAGGAACACCGCTGCTGCCGCTGACCCCACCAACAGATATTTGAGTGCTGCTTCCGAGCTGCGGGCATCCCGCTTCATGTAACCCGACAGCAGGTAGCTGGCCACCGAGAGGGTCTCGAGAGACACGAACACGCTGACCAGATCAGTGGCGCCGCACAGGAGCATGGCGCCGAGGGTGGCTGCCAGGAGAATCGCTGCGTATTCGCCGACAGGCGTTCCGCTTTTTTCCGCATACCGCCAGCTGATCATCAGCGACAGCAGCGTTGACGCGGCGACAACCGCCCTGAAGGCGATGGCCAGATGGTCCGGCAGGAAAGCCCCCAGAAAGGAGGGCTCCAACGGAGCGTTCCATTGGAAGGCCAGCAGCGCCAGGGCACCACCAAGGCCCGCGTAGCAAATCGGCGGCACCCACCGGATCGCGACCTGTTCACCGGCGAGATCCACCAGCAGGGTGGCGAGCATCGCCAGCAGCACCGCACCCTCCGGAGCGATTGCACCGGCATTCAGTGCCAGGTTCAGGAGATCCCCGGGCGCGGATGTGGGCTGAGTGGAGAGAAGCAGTGCACCCAACTCGGGCATGGCGCTGGTGGGATCAGAGCTTTGCCGGTGACTTTAGCGGCGCCCCCGGATCAACCTCCTGGCTGCGTGGAAAACAGGGGCATTCGCTGCAGTCGGCGCCTCGGTGCGATAAAGAGGGTGACGGTTACCTGCCGCACGTGGCGAACACCCTGGTCATCGTCGAGAGCCCTACGAAGGCTCGAACCATCCGTGGTTTCCTCCCCAAGGGATACCGGGTGGAGGCCTCCATGGGCCATGTGCGCGACCTGCCCAACAACGCCAGCGAGATTCCAGCCGCTCACAAGGGACAGAAGTGGGCCAATCTCGGTGTGAACACCGAAGCCGACTTCGAACCGCTCTATGTGGTTCCCAAGGACAAGAAGAAGGTGGTCAAGGAGCTCAAGGACGCCCTGAAGGGGGCAGACGAGCTGCTCCTCGCGACTGATGAAGACCGCGAGGGGGAGAGCATCAGCTGGCACCTGCTCCAGCTCCTGGCGCCCAAGGTTCCCGTGAAACGGATGGTGTTTCACGAGATCACCAAGGAGGCCATCTCCCGAGCGCTCGACGACACCCGCGAGCTCGACATGGAGCTCGTCCATGCCCAGGAAACCCGCCGCATTCTCGACCGGTTGGTGGGGTACACCCTGTCGCCGCTGCTCTGGAAAAAGGTCGCCTGGGGCCTGTCTGCCGGCCGTGTGCAGTCGGTGGCTGTGCGCCTGCTTGTGCAGCGGGAGCGGGCCCGGCGGGCCTTCCGCAGCGGCAGCTACTGGGACCTCAAGGCCCAGCTCAGCCACGCCGGCGGCAGCTTCGAGGCCAAGCTCAGTCATCTGGGTGGCCAGAAGATCGCCACCGGCAACGACTTCGACGAAACCACCGGTGCGCTCAAACAGGGCAGTGCCGTGCGTCTCCTCTCAGAGGCGGAGGCCAGAACCCTGGTCGACCAGGTGCGGAGTGCGGACTGGCGGGTGGAGTCCGTTGATGAGAAGCCCACGGTGCGGCGTCCCGTGCCGCCCTTCACCACCAGCACTCTTCAGCAGGAGGCGAACCGCAAGCTGCGTCTCTCCGCCAGGGAAACGATGCGCTGTGCCCAGGGCCTCTACGAGCGCGGTTTCATCACCTACATGCGGACGGATTCGGTTCATCTCTCCGATCAGGCGATCACGGCGGCGCGCTCCTGCGTTGAATCCCGTTATGGCAAGGAGTACCTCAGCAAATCGGTGCGCCAGTTCAGCACCAAGTCGCGCAATGCCCAGGAGGCCCACGAGGCGATCCGCCCTGCCGGTGAAAGCTTTCGCGCTCCCTCGGACACCGGCCTGGACGGCAGGGATCTCGCGCTCTACGAGTTGATCTGGAAGCGAACAGTGGCCAGTCAGATGGCCGAAGCCCGTCTGACCATGCTCTCGGTGGATCTCGCCGTTGCCGAGGCTCGGTTCAGGGCGAACGGCAAACGCATCGATTTCCCCGGTTTCTTCCGGGCCTATGTGGAAGGCAGTGATGATCCCGACGCTGCGCTCGAGGGGCAGGAGGTGCTTCTGCCAGCCCTGCGCAGCGGCGATGCCCCCACGCCCAAGGAGGTGGACGCGGTCGGTCACCAGACCCAGCCTCCGGCACGTTTCAGCGAAGCATCGCTGGTGAAGATGCTCGAGAAGGAAGGCATCGGGCGGCCTTCCACCTACGCCAGCATCATCGGCACCATCGTGGATCGCGGCTACGCCACGCTCCAGAGCAATGCCCTCACACCAAGCTTTACCGCCTTTGCTGTGACGGCACTGCTTGAGGAGCATTTCCCCGATCTCGTGGATCCCGGTTTCACCGCGCGGATGGAGAACACCCTCGATGAGATTTCCCACGGGAAGGTGCAGTGGCTGCCCTATCTCGAGGGATTCTTCAAAGGGGACGAGGGCCTGGAGCACCAGGTGCAGCAACGGGAAGGGGACATCGACGCCGGTGCATCACGCACCGTCGACCTGGAAGGCCTGCCCTGCGTGGTGAGAATCGGCCGCTTCGGGGCCTACCTGGAGTCGAAGCGGGTTGGTGATGACGGTGAGGAAGAACTCCTTAAAGCCACCCTGCCCAGGGAGATCACGCCTGCTGATCTCGACGCGGAGAAGGCGGAACTGATCCTCAAGCAGAAAGCTGACGGTCCGGAAGCCCTCGGAGAAGATCCCGAAACCGGTGACCTCGTCTATCTGCTGTTCGGGCAGTACGGCCCTTATGTTCAGCGCGGCCAGGTGAGCGACGAGAATCCCAAGCCCAAGCGGGCGTCGCTCCCGAAGGGCGTCAAGCCCGAAGATCTCAGCCTGGATGACGCACTGGGCCTGCTTCGTCTGCCGCGACTGCTCGGTGAGCACCCTGACGGCGGCAAGGTCCAGGCGGGTCTTGGTCGCTTCGGTCCCTACGTGGTCTGGGACAAGGGCAAGGGTGAAAAGGATTACCGCTCCCTCAAAGGTGAAGACGACGTTCTGGCCGTCGGTCTCAGTCGCGCCATGGAGCTCCTTGCGATGCCCAAGCGAGGACGCGGCGGACGAACTGCTCTCAAGGATCTGGGCAAACCCGAGGGCAGTGATGAAACGGTGCAGGTCTATGACGGCCCGTACGGGCTTTACGTCAAACAAGGCAAGGTCAACGCTTCGCTGCCTGAGGGCAAAGGTGCCGATGACGTGACGCTGGAGGAGGCGGTTGCGTTGCTCGAAGCGAAGGCCGCTTCGAAAAAGAGTTCACGCAAAAAGGCCGGAACCACCAAGAAAACGGCTGCCAAGAAACCCGCCGCCAAGAAACCGGCAGCCAAGAAGCCTCCGGCAACCACCAAGACCGGCCGGCTCCGGGCCAGTGCTGTCCGGGTGATCAAGCCCGGAGATGCCTGATGTCCCGGGCCAGTGCCGCCCTTGGCCTCCTCGGTGTGGTGCGTCTGCAGGCCTGCAGCAGCACCACACCTCTGGGGCAGCGGTTGGCGGAGAGCTTTGATCCTCCGGCGGCATCCACGCCTGCCACGCCTCGCGATCAGAGCCCGCCTGCCCAGGTGGATGCCCCGCGGTCCGCTGGGACACCCGATCCCACGCCTGCATCGCCACCCGTCAAGCCTGTGCCCATGGCTGACGATCAGCAACGGGATGACACCAGACGGCAGCAGTCCGCAGCACGCCCCGTTCCCAAGCCTTCCATCGCTCGTCAGCCCCTGCAGCCCTACCGGATCACCATCCGCCTTGCCGGCGCGGATCCCTCGGCTCCTGCTGAACTTGTCACCCGCACCCTGCGGGAGGCGGGCATTGGTTTTGAGGTCGAGACCATCGAACGGATCGCTCCAGGCGCCGTCCTTCAGGTGAGCCCGCAGGCGCCGGGAGCGGACCCTTGAACCGGCGCGATGGCACCGGCATGAGTCGCCGCCAGGCACTCCGCGTCATGGAGACCTCCTACCTGGCTGCAGCCGCGGGGCTGATCTGGCTGGCGCTGTACTACCTGCCTGTTGGCGGTGCCCTGTTCAGGCTGGCGTTGCCTCTCCCTCTGGCATTGCTGCTGCTGCGACGCGGTTGGAAAGCCGGGTTCGAAGGGGTTGTGTTGGTGGTGCTTCTGCTGGTGGCGCTGATGGGGCCGGTGCGTGGGCCCCTGGTGCTGTTCCCCTACGGACTTCTCTCCCTCTGGCTCGGCTGGTGCTGGTCGCGTCGTCTGAGCTGGTGGTTGAGCTGGTCCGTTGGAACCGTGATCGGCGCTGTCGGTTTTCTCGTCCGGGTGGTAGCCCTGTCGTTGCTCGTGGGAGAGAACCTCTGGGTTGTGATCACCCGTGCAGGCGACAGCATGCTCAATGGACTGATCAGTGCCCTCAATCACGCGCTGTCCTTGCTCCAGCTGCCGTTTCGTCTCACCCTGGCTCCCGACCTTGAACAGGTGCAGCTGATGGCCTTCGGGTTGGTGATGCTGCAGCAGCTCATCTATGTGCTGGCGCTTCACGCGCTGGCTTACTGGATCTTTCCCCGTCTCAAGGCGCCGCTCCCATCGCCCCCCAGGCTGCTCGAGGGATTGGTGGCCCTCGATCCCCTTTAGCGGTCGCTGCGATTCATTCCATCCACCTGTTCCCGCATGGTTGCCCAGCTGCCCGAAGGATGTGAGTTGATCGGAGCCAGCTTTTCGTCTGCAGAGCTGGAGGTGCGCCTCGCTCCATGGTGCGATGCAGCGCGCGCTGTGAATCTCCTCGTCGTTCTTGCGGCGACCGCCACCGCCGAAGTCGAGGGCATCTCCGCCGCCGGTGCGACGGCTGCATCGCGTCGCTACACCGCAATCGCCGATGCCGAACTGCTGCTCAACGGTCCCTCCCATCGGCCCCGCTGGGCACTGCCTCCTCTCCCC
>JBGKDM010000102.1:0-14705 GCA_042954165.1 Synechococcus sp. | reverse complement strand
GAGGGGCTGTCAGTGGGGTTGATCGGGAAGGAAAATCGGAGCGGCGGGATTTGAACCCACGACCCCCACTACCCCAAAGTGGTGCGCTACCAAGCTGCGCTACGCCCCGGCAGAACGAAGCTATCACAAGGCATGTCGCCCACCGCTTCTCCGCTTGATCGCCCTGAGAAGGCGCTGCGTCAGCTGCTCGCGGGAGTCGCTGCTGTACCCCCACAGCCGCATCTCACGGCCAAGCTCACGCAGCTCCCGCAGCGCCATCGAGGCCAGCTGGAGCTCAGGCAGGGTTCTCCAGGCACGCGTCGTCATCGGCATGGACGTGCCGTTCTTTCGCACGTCCATCGACAGGGTTCCTTCGGCCAGCCACTCAGGGATCAGCACCACAAGCACCGCCAGCAATCCGTACAGCTCAACCAGTCCCCGTGGCAGAGGATGCAGCTGGCGTCGCTGTTGTGGATCGCCTGGGGCGGACAAAGCGGATCAGTGGACAGGAACACCGCTCACCTTGCCAGCAGACGCGAGCGCCGCGGGTCAATGGTGGTCAGATCTGAAGCGAATCGCTGCGCTCCGGTGTCGGAGAACGCCAGAGCAGCGGCGGGCCGTCGGGGTTGCTGGGCCTCTGGCTGAAGATCAGACCGAACACCAGCGCCAGGGTCACCAGCAAAGCGAGCAGAACAGTCCAGTCGGGCAACACCGGCTTCATTGCACGCTGATCGGACTGTTGTCACCACGCAGCACGCAGTGCGAGATCGTCCAGTCGTAATGGGACCAGACGCTCTTGGGCAGCTTGAAGGCTGAGCCCTCAAAGGCAGTCAGCGGCACCCCACTGGGCATTGCGGAGCAGTAGGGGCGGCTGCCGGGTTTGGCCAGGTACTGCTGGTGGTAGTCCTCGGCGGCGAAGAAGGTCTGATCCGCTTTGATCTCCGTGGTGATGGCACCAAAGCCTTTGGCTGTGAGTGCTTGCTGATACGACGCCTGGCTGGCGCGTGCGAGTTCGAGCTGGCGGCTGTTGGTGGTGTAGATCGCAGAGCGGTACTGACTGCCGCAATCGTTGCCCTGGCGATCACCCTGGGTCGGGTCATGGCATTCCCAGAACAGTTTGAGCAGATCGCTGAAATCGATCGCCGGTGCGCTCCAGACGACCCGCACGACTTCCGTGTGTCCGGTGCGCCCACTGCAGACCTGGTTGTAGCTGGGGTTGTCGACGGTGCCACCGGCGAATCCAACGGCCGTGGTCACCACGCCCGGCAGCCGCCAGAACCCCTTCTCCGCGCCCCAGAAGCATCCGCAGGCGAACAGGGCTTCCTCCTGGTCCGACATCAGCGGCGCATTCAGGGCACTGCCCAGAACGGCATGGCGAAGCGGCTCGCCCGCTGGTGTTTCAGGAGATTGACCGGTCAACCAGGAGGGCAGCATCAAGGCAGGATCTAGCTGGATCCACGTTAGGAATCCTGTGCTGCCTGCAGCTGAATGTGATTCAGCAGCGTCGTGACGAAGGCAAACAACAGAAAGGGAAGGCTCAGCACCAGAATCAGCCCAACACCGACCAGTGCAAACAGGGGTCGACTTGAGCCCATCAATCCAAGTCCCGCCGCAAGGCTGACGAAGATGACCGCCATCCAGGCGAGCACCTGGACATAGATATCGCCGAAGGTGAGGGTGCAGCGCACCGCGTAGCGATTGGCGGTGGACATGGTGGTCTGACCGTGAGACGGCAGCTTCAGCTAAGCCGGATTTGCCAGATCAGGCCACTGCTTCGAGACGTTCCGAAGCCTGTTCCCGCTCCCACAGGCGCTTGTAAGGACCTTCCACATTCACAAGATCCGTATGGCGACCTTGCTGAACCAGCTGTCCCTGCTCGATCACCAGAATTCTGTCGCAGGCCGCAGCGGCGGACAGCTGGTGGCTGATCATCACAATCGTTCTTTGCCGCTGGGCACGGATCGAGGCCAGAATCGCGGCCGCGGTGTTGTTGTCGACGCTGGCCAGAGCATCGTCGAGCACCAGCACCGGAGAGCGCATCAGCAGAGCCCTGCCGAGGGCCGTGCGTTGGCGTTGGCCACCGCTCAAGGTGATGCCCCGTTCTCCCACGAGGGTGTTGAAGCCATCAGGGAATCCCCGGATGTCGTCGAGAAGACGCGCCTGCTCCGCTGCTGCCTCCACTCGAGCATCGGACGCCTCAGGATCCCCGTAGCGGAGATTGTCCGCCAGGCTGCTGGTGAACAGGTACCCCTCCTGGGGCACCAGTGCCATCTGGCGGCGAAGATCACCGAGGCGGACCTTGGTCAGATCGCAGCCATCCAGAAACAGCTGCCCCTCTCCCACCTCGACCATGCGACTCAGGGCCCGAGCCAGGGTCGTTTTGCCGCATCCGACAGGACCCACCACGGCCACCAGCTCGCCCGGTTCGATCACAAAGGTCAGATCCGACAGGGTGTCGCGATCGCAGTCGTCGTAGCGAACCGACAGACCACGGGCTTCGATCCGACCGGTCACATCCGCTGGAAGGTCGATCGGATCAACCGGATCGGCGATCACAGGCTGCCGTCTCAGCAGTTCCTCCACCCGCTCGAGGCTCACCTGGCCGGTCTGGAACGTGTTGAGGGTGAAGCCAAGCAATGCTGTCGGGAACACCAGCCGTTCCACGTACAGAATCATGGCCACCAGGCCACCGATGCTGAGTGAACCGGCAGCGAGCTGGCCACTGCCGATCGCCAGCAGCAGCAGCAGGGAAATGGATGAGATTCCCTCAAGCAGCGGAAATAAGGTGCTGCGGGTGCGTGCCAGGCGGATCGCCGCATCCCGGTAGTTGCGGTTCCGCTGCTCGAAGGCTTCCTGTTCCTGGGCTTCCTGTCCGTAGATCTTGATGGCTGCGATCCCGGAGAGATCCTCCTGAATCAGGTCGCTGAGCCCGGCCAGTTGTTCCTGCTGCCTGCGTTGCTGACGCATCATCCGTCCGCCGAACAACCGCACCGTTCCGAGCATCACCGGATAGAGAGCGATGGCTGCAAGGGTCAGCCACGGATCAATCGCCAGCATCGCCGGAAGCGTGAAGGCGTAGGCAAGGATTGTGTTGGTGAGGCTGAGAACGGCGAAACCAAGCAGGCGACGAACGTTTTCAACATCACTGGTTGCGCGGCTGATCACCTCGCCGCTGCCGGTGTCCTGAACCCAGCCAGGGTCCTGCAGCAGCATGTGGTCAAACAAACTCTGGCGGAGCTCCACCTCGACCTGACGGCCCACGCCGAACACCAGTTGCCGCGAGATCAACCGCACGATCCCCATCGTGCTGGCCAGCACCACGATCCAGAGGGCCTGGCGCAGCACGTCGTCGAAGGCGAAACCACCCTGGAGATCGTCGATCACACGCCGAACCTCCAGCGGGATCGTCACGCTCAGCATGTTCACGATCACCAGGGCAACAGCCCCCAGACACACCGTGCGGCGATGCGGCCGTAAATAACGACCGATCAGATCGAGGCGGAAGGCGGCCATCCAGGGCTGAACGCAGCAATCAACCTAGGCATTGGTCTGTTGGGGCAGGGACAAGCAGGAGAGCCCCGCCCTGAACCAATCACCACAAGTCGTCTGGTCAGGGCGGGTGTTCTGCGGGATATTGATCGAGTCCCCATCCCCAGGCCCGGCGTGCAGATCAGCACCCGGGGTTTTTTTTGCCCGCCGATGTCACAGCCCACAGTTGCCTGGTCCCGCCTTCTGGATCACCTCCTTGCGGGTGGAGTGCTGCGTGAGGAAGAGGCGTCGGCCCTGATGGAGGCCTGGCTTGCCGAAACGCTCACGCCCGTGCAGACCGGGGCATTTCTGGCTGCGTTGAGGACGCGATGCGTCACGGGCACCGAGCTGGCGGCGATGGCGAAGGTGCTTCAAACGGCCTGTCCGCTTCCCTCGGCGCGACCGGATCTGTTCATGGTGGATACCTGCGGAACCGGCGGCGATGGTGCCGACACGTTCAACATCTCCACAGCCGTCGCCTTCACGGCGGCTGCCTGCGGTGCGGTGGTGGCGAAGCATGGCAACCGGAGTGCCAGCGGCAAGGTGGGGTCAGCCGATGTGCTCGAAGGCCTGGGTCTTCAGCTCAATGCCCCTGCGAGCACGGTGGTTGATGTGCTGCCTGAGACCAGGGTCACCTTTCTGTTCGCGCCTGCCTGGCACCCGGCCCTCGTTAACCTCGCGCCCCTGCGCCGAAGCCTCGGTGTTCGCACCGTGTTCAATCTGCTGGGACCTCTGGTGAACCCTCTCCGGCCCAATGGTCAGGTGCTGGGGGTTGCCAAGGCGGATCTGCTTGATCCGATGGCTGAAGCCCTGCAACGGCTTGGACAACAACGGGCTGTGGTCGTGCACGGTGCCGGTGGCCTCGACGAGGCGTCGCTGGCTGGTCCCAATGCCGTGCGCATTCTCGAAAACGGTGAACTGCGTCACGACGTCCTCTCACCCCGGGATCTGGGCTTGACGGAGGCCCCCCTGGAGGCGCTTCGGGGGGGTGATCTGACGCTGAACCAGGCCATCCTCCGCAATCTTCTCCAGGGTCAGGGCACCGAGGCCCAGCAGCACGCCGTTGCCTTCAACACCGCTCTGGTGCTCTGGGTCGCAGGTCTGGAATCCGATCTGAAGACTGGTGCTGAAAGGGCGCTCCACTGCCTTGCCCAGGGGCTGCCCTGGGAGCGCCTCAACAGCCTGAGCAGGGCCCTGGCGGGCGGGGATTCACAATGAAGAAACGTTCCACGTCCACACGGCTGGCTTGACCATGACCTCCACCACCACATCCGCCCCTGCGGTGCTGGTTCTCGCCGACGGAACTGTGTTCGACGGTCTCGCCTGCGGCAGCCGGGGCACTGTGGTGGGAGAGGTTGTCTTCAACACCGGGATGACCGGGTATCAGGAAGTTCTCACTGATCCGAGCTACTCCGGTCAATTGGTCACCTTCACCTACCCCGAGCTCGGCAACACCGGGGTCAACCCGGAAGATCAGGAGGCGGATCGTCCCCATGCCCGCGGTCTGATCGCCAGGCAACTGGCGCCTCTGCCGAGTAACTGGCGTTGCCAGCAGACCCTGGACACCTGGCTCGAGGCCCATGGCGTCGTGGGGATCCAGGGAATCGACACCCGGGCGCTGGTGCGTCATCTGCGCGATTCCGGCGCCATGAACGGGGTGATCAGCTCCGATGGCCGCTCCCCCCAGGAGTTGTTCAGGGAGCTTCAGACCGCCCCCTCCATGCAGGGTCTCAACCTGGCGGACAAAGTCAGCACCACCGAGCCCTACACCTGGTCCAAGCCCTGTGCAGCACCCTTTGATCAGAGGATTCAGCCACGCCCGGAACGTCCCTACAAGGTTGTCGCCATCGATTTCGGCATCAAGCGGGCAATCCTCGACCGCCTGGTCGGCCACGGTTGCGAGGTCACGGTGCTGCCTGCCTCCAGCAGTCTTGAGACTGTGCTGGCCCATCAGCCTGAGGGGGTGTTCCTCTCCAACGGCCCCGGCGATCCGTCCGCCGTCACCGGTGGTATCGCTCTGGCGAAAGATCTGGTGGCCCACCAGACCCTGCCACTGTTCGGCATCTGCCTTGGTCATCAGATCCTTGGTCTTGCCCTGGGCGGTTCAACCTTCAAACTTGATTTCGGCCATCGCGGTCTCAATCACCCGTGCGGAACAACAGGTCAGGTTGAGATCACCAGCCAGAACCACGGGTTCGCCCTCGACGCCAACTCCCTCCCAGATGCCGTGGAGGTCACCCATCTCAATCTGAACGACCGCACGGTTGCGGCCATGGCCCATCGCCAGCAGCCACTCTTCGGAGTCCAGTACCACCCTGAAGCCAGTCCTGGACCCCACGATGCTGATCATCATTTCGGTCGTTTTGTGACCTTGATGGCAGAACGTCGCTGATTGTGGTCCGCCCGGTCCAGCCTCTCTACACTTCGGCACAACATGCCTGAGGAGGGCTTGGTTCCATCACTGAACTTCAGCGACTCACGGTGTCTCTGCGGGGTGGTTTTGAACAGCGTGACAACTGTTTGTTGTTCCACTTCACAGGTCAACTTGATGCCTATTCCGAGAAACAATTTCTGACTTACGTCTCAGACGTTCTCAACGCCAACGCCTCGTCGGTGGTGTTCGACCTCAGCAAGATTGACTTTCTCGATTCATCCGGCCTGGGCGCGATGGTGCAGGTGGCCAAGCTCTGCAACGACGCCAAACGCAGCTTTCTTGTGGTCGGGAATGCCCGTGTCGGTCAGACCGTGAAACTGGTGCGCCTGGAAGCCTTTCTCCATCTTGTGCCAGACCTGGAGAGCGCTCTCAATCAGCTGGCGGCTTGACCAACTGGATCCATTCCCTGCAAGGCCTGGGTGGTGCCGATGATCTCGGCCCTCTCCAGCTCGCATGGCTCGGAGATGCGGTCTGGGAGCTGCATCAGCGACTGCGCCATTGCCGCAGGCCCGGTCGCTCCGATGATCTTCACAGGTCTGGGGTCGCAGAGGTCAAGGCCGATGGGCAGTCTGAGGTTCTCAATCGCCTGGATCCCTTTCTCTCGGATCAGGAGAGGGATCTCGTTCGGCGCGGCCGGAATCGAGCTGGTCGCGGGCCGCGACGAGGGGAGGCCTCCGTCTATGGCAGGGCCACGGGATTTGAGACAATGGTTGGCTGGCTCTTTTTGCAGGATCCTGCGCGGCTTGCCGAGCTTCTGGATCGTCTGGAGGAGCCCGAAAACGACCTGTCATAGCTCCTCGTTCCGCCATGAGTTTCCGTTCTGATCGCCGTCCCTCGGGTGAGCGTCCCTTCAAGGGAGGTGGTCGTCCCTATGGCGGCGGACGATCCCAGGGTGAGGGGCGTCCCTACGGCGGTGGTCGTCCTTCCCGGGGCAAGCCCGATCGGGAGCGTCGTTTCGACCGCGACGGAGCATCACAGGGCGGTAGTCGCCTACCGCGTACGGACCGCTTCTCCGGAGGCGATCGACCTGATCGGAGTCCGCGTTTCAATCGGGATGACCGTCGGGATGACCGTTTTGACCGCCGCTCCGGTGCAGGGCGTGGCGACCGCGCGTCCGGCAGCGAACGCTTTCCCGCCAGGGGGCGGTTCAATCGGGACGAACGGGGAGATCGCAACGAGCGTTTCGATCGAAAGGATCGGTTCGATCGCCAAGACCGCTTTGATCGCAAAGACCAGTTCGATCGTCGAAGTCGTCAGGATCGTGGAGACCGATACGGCAATGACCGTTTCACCGCTGATCGCGCTTCAGGGGATCGCACGCCGGGCGATCGCTTCGGGCGTGGTGGATCACGGTTCTCGTCCAGTCCCGAGCGGGGACGCTCCTTCCGCCATGAGACGCGGTCCGGTCCGCGACGTGGTGGCTGGAACCGTGAGGAGAGCCGACGTGCTCCCGAGCAGGACCGCGTTCAGGGTGAGGAGCTCTCGCACTCCCTTGATCAGCAGCCCGATGACATGCTCTGGGGTCGGCATGCCACCCAGGCGGCCTTGGAGACCGGTCGACCCATTCACAGGGTCTGGTGCACGGCGGAGGTGCGCAGTTCGCCCAAGTTCCTTCAGCTGCTTCGTGATGCCAAGTCCTCCGGCGTCCTGGTGGAGGAGGTGACCTGGGCGCGGCTTGGGCAGCTCACCGGTGGCGCTGTCCATCAGGGCATCGCGCTGCAGACCGCCTCAGCGGACACCCTCGATCTTCCTTCGCTTGTGGAGGGCTGTGCTGCGCTTGGCGAACCGCCCCTGCTGCTGGCTCTCGATGGTGTGACGGATCCCCACAACCTGGGTGCGGTTGTCCGTTCCGCTGAGGCTCTCGGAGCCCACGGTGTGGTGCTTCCCCAGCGCCGCAGTGCCGGTCTCACCGGCTCTGTGGCCAAAGTTGCAGCCGGAGCCCTGGAGCACCTTCCTGTGGCCAGGGTGGTCAATCTCAACCGTTCCCTCGAAACCCTTAAGGACGCTGGATACCGGGTTGTCGGTCTCGCCGGGGAAGGCGATGTGACCCTGGCTGAGGCGGACCTTGAGGGTCCCCTGGTTGTGGTCACTGGGTCCGAGGGCCAGGGGCTGTCGCTCCTGACGCGACGTCACTGCGATCAGCTCATCAGGATTCCGTTGCGTGGTGTCACGCCCAGCCTCAATGCCTCCGTTGCAACTGCGATGTGCCTCTACGAAGTGGCTCGACGCGGCTGGATGAAGGATCTCAAGGGTCAGGCGCCGTCCCCTCCGATCGTGCGTCCCCGCTGTCCGTCCAGTCCGACAGGGGATGACGGCGTTGCGGCTCCTGCCGAGTCTTCGGCTCCAGTGGCGGAATCTGCGCTCACGATGGAACCACCCCATCCCACTCCTCCCGCAGCAGATTCCCTGGAGATCGCGCTTGAGCGCGATCCGCAGCTGCAGGATCACACCTCGGACGAGCCGATCGCGGACCAACCGATCTCCGACGACCAGACCTCGGGGTTCCCGGCGGATCCGCAGGCTCCATTCAGCACCAGTGTTGAGCTCTGAGCCGTGTCCAAGGGGGCGTTTTTCCGGGCAGGTCGCTGACAACCACGGCACAATTGATTTCACCGTGCTTGCTTGATTGATGGGCCCCATGATCAGACCGCTGCGCAGCCTCGCCAACGGTCTTGGATTGGCCTGGTGGTCCCGGGTGGAAACCCAGGCGCCTGATGTCACCTACTGGTTTGGTCCATTCGTCACCAGGAAAAGCCTGGAGACTGCCCTCCCGGCTTTCCTTGCCGAGTTGTCCTCCGAGTCACCTGGTGGCCTCAGCCACACGGCGCTGCGCTGCCGTCGCCGCGAACCGTTCACCATCAGCGCTGACCAGGGCTGATAGCGTCGCATCTGTGTAGCAGTCTCGATCGATGGCGATCGCCGAGTGGCGTCAGCAGCTGGAGAGCGGTGAGGTGTCAGCCCGTGAACTCACGGACCATCACCTCAGTCGTATTGAGACTGCAGAACCGAGCCTTCATGCCTACCTGGAGGTCACCGCTGAGCGCGCCCGCTCCGATGCCGATCGGATCGATGCAGCCCGCTCTGCAGGCGAGGATCTGCCGCCCCTGGCCGGGGTGCCTCTGGCGATCAAGGACAACCTCTGCACCAAGGGCGTCACCACCACCTGCGCCAGTCGCATGCTCGAGGGTTTCGTCCCTCCCTACGAGTCCACCGTGACCGGCAAGCTCTGGGATGCCGGTGCCGTCCTGCTCGGCAAAACCAATCTCGACGAATTCGCCATGGGCGGATCCACGGAAACCTCGGCCTTCGGACCGACGGCCAATCCCTGGAATCTCGACCATGTCCCCGGCGGCAGCTCTGGCGGCAGCGCTGCGGCTGTGGCGGCCGGTGAGTGCATGGCGGCCCTGGGGTCCGACACCGGTGGCTCCATCCGTCAGCCGGCGTCGTTCTGTGGCGTGGTCGGTCTGAAACCCACCTATGGCCGCATCAGCCGCTATGGCCTCGTCGCCTTTGCCAGCTCCCTCGATCAGGTGGGGCCATTCACATCCAACGTTGCGGACGCGGCGGCCCTGCTGCAGGTCATGGCAGGCCACGATCCGCGGGACTCCACTTCCCTCAAGGCCCCGGTGCCCGACTACAGCGCGGATCTGGGCAAGCCGATCAAAGGGCTGAAGGTCGGTCTGGTCCGCGAGTGCTTTGAGCAGGAGGGCCTTGACCCCCAGGTCAAGGCGTCCGTGATGGCAGCAGCCCAGCAGCTCCAGTCACTGGGTGCGGAGCTGGTGGATGTCAGCTGCCCCCGTTTCACCGATGGCATCGCCACGTACTACGTCATCGCACCCTCGGAAGCCTCGGCCAATCTCGCCCGTTATGACGGTGTCAAATACGGCTACAGAGCCGAAGACGCCGAGAGTCTGGCCGTCATGACAGCCCGCAGCCGGGCCGAAGCCTTCGGCAGCGAAGTCCAGCGGCGCATCCTGATCGGTACTTACGCACTGTCGGCCGGCTACGTGGACGCCTATTACAAGAAAGCCCAGCAGGTCCGCACCCTGATTCGCCGGGATTTCGATGCGGCCTACCAGTCCGTCGATGTTCTGCTGACCCCGACGGCGCCGACTACCTCCTTCCGCAATGGGGCCCACGCCGATGACCCTCTGGCGATGTACCTGGCCGACCTCCTCACCATTCCAGCGAACCTGGCAGGCCTGCCTGCCATCAGTGTCCCCTGCGGTTTCGACCAGGCGGGGCTTCCGATCGGTGTTCAGCTGATCGGCAATGTGCTCGAGGAGTCGAAACTGCTCCAGGTGGCCCATCAGTATGAGCAGTCCGCTCAGGTGATGGCCTCCAGGCCTGAAGGAGTTCTGGTTCCAGCTTGAGACCTGTCGGCCCCACATCTGGCGCTGTCAGGCGTGGGTTGACCCTCCATCTTGCGTAGCCCCCTAATCTGGGGGCATGGCTTTCGTTCCGCTTCACAATCACAGTGACTACAGCCTCCTGGACGGGGCGTCACAGCTGCCCCAGATGGTGGAGCGGGCGAAAGACCTTGGAATGCCGGCCTTGGCGCTCACCGATCACGGGGTGATGTACGGGGCTGTCGAATTGCTCAAGCTCTGCAAGAACGCCGGCATCAAGCCCATCATCGGCAATGAGATGTATGTGGTGAACGGCTCGATTGACGACCCTCAACGCAAGAAGGAACGTCGCTATCACCTCGTTGTTCTTGCGAAGAATGCCACCGGCTATCGCAACCTGGTCAAGCTGACCAGCATCAGCCACCTGCGCGGCATGCGCGGCCGTGGCATCTTCTCCCGTGCCTGCATCGACAAGCACCTTCTCCGGCAGTACAGCGAGGGTTTGATCATCGCCACGGCCTGTCTCGGCGGTGAGATCCCCCAGGCCATCCTTCGCGGTCGCCCGGATGTCGCCCGCGACGTCGCCCGTTGGTATCAGGAGGTCTTCGGCGATGACTTCTATCTCGAGATTCAGGATCACGGATCCCAGGAAGACAGAATCGTCAACGTGGAGATCGTCAAGATCGCCAAGGAACTGGGCATCGGTTTGGTCGCCACCAATGATGCGCACTATCTGTCGCGGCATGACGTGGAAGCCCATGACGCTCTCCTCTGCGTGCTGACGGGGAAGCTGATCAGCGATGAGAAGCGCCTGCGCTACACCGGCACCGAGTTCATCCGCAGCGAAGAGGAGATGGGGCGGTTATTCGCCGACCATCTCGAACCTGACGTCGTTCAGGAGGCGATCGCCACAACGGCAGTGGTGGCCGACAAGGTGGAGGACTACGACATCCTCGGGCGTTACCAAATGCCCCGCTTCCCGATCCCCGATGGGCATACTCCCGTCAGCTACCTCAAGGAGGTGACCGAGCAGGGTCTGCGCGATCGCCTCTCGCTCGATGAAGGCGCCGCCTTTGATGACGAGTACGGGGAACGGCTGACCTACGAGCTCGGGATCATGGAGCAGATGGGGTTTCCCACCTACTTCCTGGTGGTGTGGGATTACATCCGCTTTGCTCGCGAACAGGGCATCCCCGTGGGCCCCGGTCGCGGCTCCGCGGCTGGATCGCTTGTGGCCTATGCCCTTGGAATCACCAACATCGATCCGGTCAGCAACGGATTGCTGTTTGAGCGTTTCCTCAACCCTGAACGCAAGTCGATGCCTGATATCGACACCGATTTCTGCATCGAGCGCCGTGGCGAGGTGATCGACTACGTCACCCGTCGCTACGGCGACGACAAGGTGGCCCAGATCATCACCTTCAACCGCATGACCTCGAAGGCCGTGCTCAAGGATGTGGCCCGTGTGCTGGACATCCCCTACGGAGACGCTGATCGGCTCGCCAAACTGATCCCGGTGGCGCGCGGCAAGCCGGCCAAGCTCGCCGCCATGATCGGAGAGGAGTCTCCGAATCCGGATTTCCGCGAGAAATATCTCAGTGATCCGGTTGTGAAGCGCTGGGTCGACATGGCCATGCGGATTGAAGGCACCAACAAGACGTTTGGTGTGCATGCCGCCGGTGTGGTGATCGCCGCCGATCCTCTCGATGAGCTGGTGCCCCTCCAGCGCAACAACGATGGTCAGGTGATCACCCAGTACTTCATGGAAGATGTGGAGTCGATGGGGCTGCTGAAGATGGACTTCCTGGGGTTGAAAAACCTCACGATGATCGACAAGACCCTCGAGCTCGTCGCCGAGACGTTCGGTGAGCGCATTGATCCCGACAAGCTCCCGTCCGAAGATCCCGACACGTTCGCTCTCTTGGCCCGGGGTGACCTGGAAGGCATCTTCCAGCTTGAGTCGAGCGGCATGAGGCAGATCGTTCGCGATCTACGCCCGTCGTCTCTGGAAGACATCTCCTCGATTCTTGCGTTGTATCGACCTGGGCCCCTCGATGCGGGGCTGATTCCCAAATTCATCAACCGGAAGCATGGCCGTGAGGCCATCGACTTCGCCCACCAGGCCCTGGAGCCGATCCTCCAGGAAACCTACGGAATCATGGTGTATCAAGAGCAGATCATGAAGATCGCTCAGGATCTTGCTGGATATTCCCTCGGAGAAGCCGACCTGCTGCGCCGCGCGATGGGCAAGAAGAAGGTCTCCGAGATGCAGAAGCATCGTGGAATCTTCGTCAAGGGTGCGAGCGATCGTGGTGTCGACGACAAGATCGCCGATGAACTGTTCGATCAGATGGTGCTGTTCGCGGAATACTGCTTCAACAAGAGCCATTCCACGGCTTACGGCGCTGTCACGTATCAAACTGCGTATCTGAAGGCTCACTATCCGGTGGCCTACATGGCCGCGTTGCTCACCGTCAATGCGGGTGCCAGTGACAAGGTGCAGCGCTACATCTCCAATTGCAATGCCATGGGCATTGAAGTGATGCCTCCCGATGTGAACGCGTCCGGCGTCGACTTCACGCCGACCGATGGACGGATCCTCTTCGGCCTTTCCGCTGTTCGCAACCTCGGCGATGGCGCGATTCGTCATCTGATCAACAGTCGTCAGACGGAGGGGCCGTTCCAGTCACTCGCTGATCTGTGCGACCGTCTGCCGTCGTCGGTCCTCAACCGTCGCAGCCTTGAATCGCTCATCCACTGCGGTGCGCTTGACGCCCTGGAGCCCAAGGCCAACCGTGCCCAGCTCATGGCCGATCTCGATCTTCTGCTCGACTGGGCCTCCTCAAGAGCCAAAGACCGCGAGAGCGGGCAGGGCAACCTCTTTGATCTGATGGCAGCTGCGTCAGATCCTGATGGTGACGGAGGCAATGACCTGAGCCTGGCTCCCAAAGCCGCCCCGGTGCCGGACTATCACCCCACGGAGAAACTTCGACTGGAGAAGGATCTCGTGGGTTTCTACCTCTCCGATCATCCACTCAAGCAGCTCACTCCTCCCGCGAAGCTGCTGGCGCCCATCGGTCTTGGAAGCCTGGAGGAGCAAGCTGACAAAGCCAAGGTGAGTGCCATCGCCATGGTCAGCGAGTACCGCCAGGTGACCACCCGCAAGGGGGATAGAATGGCTGTGCTCACGCTGGAAGATCTCACCGGCAGCTGTGAAGCCGTTGTGTTTCCCAAGAGCTATGCCCGCCTGTCGGATCATCTGATGGCCGAAGCTCGACTCCTGGTCTGGGCCGCCGTTGACCGTCGTGATGAGCGGGTGCAGCTGATTGTGGATGACTGCCGGGCGATTGACGATCTTCAGCTCCTGTTCGTGGAGCTTGCATCGGATCAGGCCAGTGATGTGGCAGTGCAACACCGATTGAGGGAGTGCCTGCATGCCCATCGTCCGGACCAGGATGAACTGGGGGTGAGGGTTCCCGTGGTGGCAGCTGTGCGCAACGGCAGCGAGGTGCGCTACGTGCGTCTCGGTCCTCAGTTCTGCGTGCGCAATGCCCTGGAAGCCGCCAGCTATCTGCAGGATCAGTCCTTCACGGCCTCAACCAGACCGGTGTTCAGTGGCGGAGGTTGACGCCTCAGGAGGCCAGGATGGACACCTCGGGCTGGGTCAGTTGTTGGCTTTCTGGGCCTTGAAGGAGCTGCGCATCCTCTGGATGTTCGGTTTGATGTGCTCAAGCCCCAGCAGGGTGCCCGGTTGCGGTTCCCAGCTTGCGGAAAGCACGCCGTAACTCAGACCCACCAGGCCGAGTAGAAAACAGGCTCCCGATGTCAACAGGGTGATGCCGGGAGGAATATCGAGAATCTGACGACTGACCAGCAGATAGCTGATCACAAAGACAGCCATTCCCATGATGGAGGGAATGCCTGTGGCGATGGCAACACGCCTGGCCATCCTGTTCGCCACATCCTTCGGAATGGGCTGAGATCTTGAGGTGGCCGGTTGTTTGGTGATGTCTGGGGCCGACCCGCGGGGTTCAAACGGCAACGGTTTGCGCTGATCGGCCATGACAGTGGTGGTGGAGTCGATCCGCGCTTCAGCCGCGGATTCCGAGTTTGCCGATGAGGTCGGTGTAACGCTGCTCGCTCTTGCCTCGCACGTAGCTGAGCAGACGCTTGCGACGGCCAATCATCTTCAGCAGTCCCTGACGGGATGAGAAGTCGTGGTTGTTCTTCTGCAGGTGGCTGCTGAGCTGCGAGATGCGCTCGCTCAGCATGGCTACCTGAACCTCAGCCGAACCGGTGTCGGTGGCGTGGGTCTGGTGGCTGTTGATCAGCTGCTGCTTCTGAGTGGTATCGAGCGACATGCGCGGCGTCAGGCCCTGACAGTGCAAACACTGAATTTACTCCCTCGCCTGCCC
>JBGKDM010000101.1:0-2111 GCA_042954165.1 Synechococcus sp. | reverse complement strand
CTGCTGTTTCATGCGCGTGAGCGGGGCGACCAACCCATGGTTGATTCACCGGATGCGCGCAGGCGTGGTTGGGCACGGCTTGTCCTCTTTGCCTCCTATCTGCGCCCTGAACCGCTTGAGGTGCCGGGCCTGCTGGACGTGCTGCGCCACGCCCTCCGTCCAGGCCTTCGCACAGGCAAGGCCCATTTCGGTCTGTATCCGTTTGCCTGGAGATCAGGTTGGCAGCGGGATGCGGATGCGCTGATGGGTGAGTCCGCACCGCGCATTCAGTTGGCGCCCGTGCTCGAACGACTGGTGCTGCCCCGTGCCCAAGGTTGTTTTGTGCGCTGGTTGAAGTCTCTTCAGAGCCACAAGGACATTCGATGGCTGGTACCAGCCCACTATTCGGCACCGGTTGCGTTCAACCGGGAGGCGATCGGGTTGCTTCTCAATGAGACTGAAACCCGAGATTGGGCCAGCAGTTCTGGGAACTGGGAATTTCTGGGGTCGATTGACCAGCGCCTTCTGGAACTGGGGGTGGTGCCGAAACAGCCTCAGTGATTCAACCGACAGGTGCTGACCTCAGAACTGAGGATCTTCAGGTGTGACTGCCATGGCATCGTCGGCAAACAGGGTTTCCTCCAGTTCCTTGCGCTGCTCCATCTGACGAAGGAAGTAGCCGGTCATCATCGCGGAGGCCAGAAGATTGGCGAGGTTGTCGCGATTGGCCGTTACTTTCACCTCGAAATGTTCGCCGGGAAGCATCCCGAGCAATCCCTGCACGTTGTGGCGAATGATGTCCTGAATATCGTGACTCGCAGACTTGGCGACGCGCTGCATCACTTCCGGTGGTTGTTCCTGCAGGTACTGAATCAGCCCGTTGACCGGTTGGCCGTCCTGACTGTCAGTGGTGAGGAACTCCGGATTGAACATTCCGCTCGCTCGCCTTCAAGAAACTGACCCTACCGCAGCTTCCGAGAGCTGTTCGCCTGCCGCCAGTGGGGACACCCGTATCGAGCCGAACCGATCCAGGGGCCAGTACCGCCAGATCGCGGTGCCGATGACACGGTCCTGAGGCAGCGCCCCCCAGAGATGGGAATCGAGGCTGGCATTGCGGTTGTCACCCAGCACCCAGAGCGCGTCCTTCGGAACCTGGACCGGGGGCATGGCGTAATTCATCGGCTCGTCCAGCCAGGGTTCCGGCACCGGTGTGCCGTTGCGCAGCAACGTTCCTTCCCGCACTTCGACCACATCACCGGGGCCTGCTACGACGCGCTTGATCAAGGCCGTGGTCGGGTCGTACCCCGCCGCGACCAGGGCGGGCGGCGCTGCGAAGACAACAACCCGCCCCAACCCCAGGGGCTGATGCCGCTGCGAGGCAAGCTTCGGCCGGACCTTCTCCACCAGAATTCTGTCCTGCAGCTCCAGGGTCGGGAGCATCGAGCCTGAAGGAATCCAGCGCGGCTCCAGCGCCAACCAACGCAGCAGGAGGGCCAGAAGCACCCACAGCACCAGATCGCGCCAACCCTGTGAACGCTTTGAACTGCCCTCGCTGGCCATGACCCCCTGCGTGTACAACGAGGATCGCATCAGCAGCGACTGCCCAAACCACACCTGAGCTTGTCCTTCCCTGTGAATCGCCCGATCGCCAATCTGCAGGCTGCCGCTGTTCTGTTGGAGACCCTGCAGCGCCTTGGCATGGTTCAGGTGGTGCTGTGTCCGGGCAGTCGCTCAGCCCCGCTGGCCCTGGCGGCCGGCGGTCTGGCAAGAGCCGGTCTGATCAGGCTCACGACGGCCGTCGATGAACGGTCGGCGGCGTTTCTGGCTCTCGGCTCAGCCACAGCACGCGGGCGAGCCACCGCCGTGATCACCACGTCCGGCACGGCGGTGGCCAACCTTCTTCCAGCCGCAGTGGAGGCTGATCGGTCCTGTCAGCCCCTCCTGTTGCTCACCGCTGATCGCCCGACGCGCCTGAAGGACTGCGGGGCGAATCAGACGGTGAATCAGGAGACGTTTCTCAGGCCCGTCTGCCGCTGGATGGGCCATGGTCCCAACGACGGTCTCGACCAGGCGACTCCCCGAGAGCTCCAGGCGCTGGCAAAGGAGGCCTGGGACTGGGCCCACGATTGTCC
>JBGKDM010000100.1:0-2961 GCA_042954165.1 Synechococcus sp. | reverse complement strand
GACAAACAGGCCCGGGTTGATGCGCACCTTGTCAACGTGCTTGGCCACCTCAAGAGCAATGCGGATGCCGTTGTGGTGCACATCGGCCACGAGCGGAACCGTGCATCCCTGCGCCCGCAGGCTCGAGCGGATCTCGGCCATTGCCTTGGCGTGGGCCATCGACGGGGTCGTGACGCGAACGATCTCGCAACCGGCATCAGCCAGACGACGAATGCCGGCAACAGCGGCGGCGATGTCAAGCGTGTCCTCATTGATCATCGACTGGACCACAACGGGGTGATCACTGCCAACGGGAACCTCTCCCACCATCACCGTGCGGGTGGAACGTCGGTGAATCTGTGTGTCGTACCGGCGGGAGGAGGGATCGATGGCGGTCGAAGGCATGGCAGTCAAGGAATCGGCGCGCCGAATGCAGGCTCACACTGGCATAACCGCCTCCTCACCTGACGCAGATCCTGCAGGGTGAGATCCACGGGCTTGCCGGGATCCCGCGACGGATTCCGCAGGAGATAGGACGGGTGGAACACGGGCATCCAGAATCGTTCCGCCTGGTCGATCCACACGCCCCGCCGGTCCCGCATCGCCCCTTTCAGGCCCAGCATCGCGGCCACTGCGGTGGCTCCCACCAGCACCACCACACTGGGATTGACCACGGCAATCTGGTGGTCAATCCAGGGGCGGCAGGACTGGAGTTCTCGTGCTGTTGGTTTGCGGTTGCTGGGAGGGCGACACTTCACCACATTGCTGACGAACACATCCCTGGCGAGATCAAAGCCCGCCTGAATCAGCAGTTGATCCAACAGACGACCTGAACGGCCCACGAACGGTTCACCGCGTTCATCCTCCTCTGCCCCGGGCGCTTCGCCGATCAGCATCAGCGCCGCTGCCGGGCTACCACGACTGATCACCACCTGCTGACGGCCTGCGGCCAGATCACAGTCGGAACACGCACGGCAAGCCTGCAGCCAGGCCGGGTCGAATTCAGGAGTTGAAGGCATCGACATCACGACATCAGATCAGACCCCACGCCATCCGACCTCAATCAACCGATTCGGTCACAAGAAGGAGGAAGAGATTGCCTTCAGGATCCTGCATCCAGCATTCCGCGCCAAACGGCTCGAGGCGTGCCGGCTCTTTCAGCACAGCTCCGCGCTCAGAGATCAGGGCAGACCAGGTTTCGAGCGAGGCAAGCGGCTGGCTTGGTGACGAGCGTTGAAAACAGGGCGACCAGGCACGGCCTCGAAGCTCCGCTGGTCGTTGACTGGAGGGGCGATAGAACTGGAGCCTCATTCCCTGGGGTCCTCGCACGACCCAGTGGGACGTCGACAGTCCCTGCTGCGCTGAGGTGTCAAGCAGCGCTGCATAGAAGCGTGCAAGCCGATCCGGGGCATCGCAAGCCAGCACCCAGCTGAGGTCGACGGGGTCGGCAGCAAGCTCAGCCATGGACGGGTCTGGGCGACGGAACGTGCAGGCCGAAATCCTGGCGCATCCCGGGGGTTGTCGGACACCAGATCAGGCAGGATGGACTGAACCTGCGCACCCGTTGGAGGGGTGCCGCGCTGATGCACCGCCCGACTCTTCTCTCTCACCGGGCCATTGCCCTTCAACCGTCGTTGACGTTGGCGATCAGTGCCCGTGCCAAGGCACTCCAGCAGGACGGCCGAGACATCTGCAGCATGTCGGCCGGGGAGCCGGATTTCAATACCCCCGATTTCATCGTCGAAGCCGCCGTGAAAGCGCTGCGGGATGGCATCACGCGCTACGGACCTGCCGCCGGTGACCCCGAACTGCGGGCAGCCATTGCCGACAAGCTCACTCACGGCAACAGCCATCCCTGCACGCAGGCCAACGTGCTGGTCACTAACGGCGGAAAACAGGCCATTTTCAATCTGTTTCAGGTGGTCCTGAACCCAGGTGATCAGGTTCTGATTCCTTCCCCCTACTGGCTGAGCTATCCCGAGATGGCAAGGCTGGCAGGAGCTGAGCCGGTCGTGGTGCCAACAAAGGCCGAAGAGGGATTCGAGCTCGATCTCGATGCGCTGGAAGCCGCCATCACGCCATCAACCCGGCTCCTGGTGATCAACACACCGGGAAATCCCACCGGACGGGTCAGCAGCCAGCAAGAGCTCCAGTCGCTTGCCGAGATCGTGCGCCGCCATCCCCAGCTTCTGGTGATGAGCGACGAGATCTACGAACATCTGCTCGCCGAAGGCACCGAACATTTCAGTTTCGCCGCCATTGCCCCGGACCTGGCCGATCGCATCTTCGTGGTGAATGGATTCGCCAAGGGTTGGGCCATGACGGGGTGGAGGCTTGGCTATCTCGCCGGTGACGCTGAGGTGATCAAGGCCACTGCAGCGCTGCAAAGCCAGAGCACCAGCAACGTCTGCAGCTTTGCGCAACGGGGCGCTCTCGCCGCGCTTCAGGGGTCGATGGATTGCGTGCATTCCATGGCAGCCAGCTACAACAACCGGCGCCAACAGCTCGTGCAGGGCCTCCAGGCCATCGACGGACTCACCCTGGTGCCTCCGCGGGGCGCTTTCTATGCCTTCCCGAAGCTGCCCGACGCCGTCAGCGGATCGCTCGACTTCTGTGAAACTGCTCTGGAGCAAGAGGGTCTGGCCCTGGTGCCAGGCGCAGCCTTCGGTGATGACCGCTGCATTCGCCTGAGCTGCGCGGTCTCGCATGAGACGATCGAGGATGCTCTTGGGCGACTGGGTCGCATGCTGGCCGCCCACCGCTGAGAGCAGTTCACTCCTCATTCCTGTGAGCCTTATGTCAGCACGAGAAGGTCGGGCCGTCGTGGGTCTTGCCCTGCTTTGCGGCCTGACAACGACGGCCCTTCCGAGCTGGGCTGCTGAAGCACTTCGAATCGGGGCCATTCCTGATCAGAACCCCGAGAAACTCAACCGCCTCTACGGCCTGGTTGCATCCGAGCTCAGCAGAACGCTCAACGTTCCC
>JBGKDM010000099.1:0-10851 GCA_042954165.1 Synechococcus sp. | reverse complement strand
CTTGCCCGTGGCGGCCTCCACCACACCCCCCAGCTGCTGCACCATCAGCTGCATCCCGTAGCAGACCCCAAGCACCGGAATCCCGAGGTTCCAGATCTCCGGATCGCAGAGGGGAGCCCCCTCGGCGTAGACCGAGCTGGGCCCACCACTGAGGATGATCCCGGCAGGAGCCATTGCGCGCAGCTCAGCCGCAGATGTGCTGTAACCGAGCACAAGGGAGAACACTTCCGTCTCGCGCACACGGCGCGCAATCAGCTCGGAATACTGCGAACCGAAGTCAAGAATGACAATCGCCGGCTTGCGCTGGCCATCAGGCTGAATCTGTGTCATCGCTTCAGGTGGGGCCGCGGGCAGACGACCATCAATCCATCAGCGTAGAGAAGGGGGTTCAGAGGCTCAGCTGCCAGGTTGCAAGCAGCGCTTCTGCACGAGCACCAGCCCAGCGGCGCTGCCTGGAGCGATCAAAGAGCACCGCTCCCACCTCCATGGGCCAGTCTCCGTAACGGCGAAGGTAGGCAAGGGCACGTTCCTCAACACCATTGGCCATGGCTGCTCGCAGACTCTCGGCATCGGCAGACATGGTCTGCTGAAGCGCAGCCAGAGCCTCCTCCACAGAAGCTGCAGCACGAAGGATCCGAAGCTGCTCGAGCGGCAGACCCAGATCGACAGCGAGAGCGGTCAGCACCTCGAGACGCCCATCAGCGAGATGGTGGTGGGTGTGAAAGATGCCTCCCGCCAGTTTGAGCAGTTTTCCCTGATACCCGAACAACAGCAGCTGTTCGACCCCTGCCTCTGCGGCAGCCACGAGCATCGGGCCGATCCAGTTGCCGGTTTTCAGCAAAGGACAGATGTCATCAAGACCGAGCTGAGAGGCCAGATCCCGGCCATTTTCCCCAATCACCAGGGTGATCCTTCCGCCGAAGTCGGGTCGCGATGTCAGCGCCTTCAACTGATCCAGACAGGACCGGAGCTGGTCCGGAGATGCGCTGACCTGCACCTCGGCCTGGGTGCCGATCAGGGCCAGGCCCTCAACAACACCGAAGGCTTCGTTGCTGGTGCGTTGCCCGAGCTCACGCCCCCGGGGGAGCACCACCTCCACCAGCAACCCCCGATCCGCAGGCACGAACGAGCGCAGATTCAGCTCGAGCAGCTGCCGGGCGAATGCGGAGAGACAGATGCGGCCGGTCTCAGACGAGCGTCCCACCCCCTCGCCCGCTACCAGATCCAGCCATGGTTCTGCCCTCGCCGACCAGCCCACCCGCACCCACACCTCGAGGCCGCGGGTGAGGTCAAGACCAGGGCCCGGATCACAGACAGCCATGGCCAGGACCTGCATCTGGTCAGCCAGACCCGCCACGGCCCGCACCGGAACAGTGACCTCTGCTGCACCATCCGGCTGCAGCAGAGGCTGCTGAAGAACAACAGACCCTTCCGCCAGGCGCTGCGTCGCTGCGCGGGCCGCTGCAGCGACCCACATCGGCAGGGTCAGACCTGAGCGGGAAAGGGATGGGGACTCAGCCATGCAGACCTGCCGGTGGCCAGGGGGGTCAGGACCATTTTTTAAGATGATGGATTGGCAATTCCCTGGCCGTGCAGGACAAGCTCACCCTGATGATCCCCGGGCCGACTCCGGTACCCGAGACGGTGCTCAAGGCCATGGGCCGTCACCCGATCGGCCATCGCAGTGGTGAGTTTCAGGATGTGGTGAAGCGCACCACCGAGCAACTCCGCTGGCTTCACCAGACCACCAGCGACGTGCTCGTGATCACAGGTAGCGGAACGGCTGCCATGGAAGCCGGGATCATCAACACCCTCAGCCGCGGCGACAGGGTGCTTTGCGGTGACAACGGAAAATTCGGCGAGCGCTGGGTCAAGGTCGCCAGGGCCTACGGCCTCGAGGTGGAGGTGATCAAGGCCGAATGGGGACAACCCCTCGACCCGGATGCCTTCCGTACAGCTCTCGAGGCCGATACAGACAAGTCCATCCGGGCCGTGATCCTGACCCACTCGGAGACGTCCACGGGCGTGATCAACGATCTGGAAACCATCAGCGGCCATGTGAAGGCACACGGCACGGCGCTGACAATCGCCGACTGTGTCACCAGCCTTGGAGCCACCAATGTGCCCATGGACGCCTGGGGACTGGATGTCGTGGCATCCGGCTCGCAGAAGGGATACATGATGCCGCCAGGACTCAGCTTTGTTGCCATGAGCTCCCGCGCCTGGGAGGCCTATGAACGATCCGACCTACCCAAGTTCTATCTGGACCTCGGTCCCTACAGGAAAACCGCGGCCAAGAACAGCAACCCCTTCACCCCTGCGGTCAATCTCTATTTCGGCCTTGAGGCCGCGCTCGAGATGATGCAGGCCGAAGGGCTTGAAGCCATTTTCCGTCGCCATGCCCGACACCGTTCCGCAGCCCAGGCCGGAATGAAGGCCATGGGTCTGCCCCTGTATGCGGCGGAAGGCTACGGCAGTCCCGCCATCACTGCGGTTGCGCCGCAAGGCATTGACGCCGAACAGCTTCGCAAAGCGGTGAAGGAGCATTTCGACATCCTTCTTGCCGGAGGACAGGACCATCTCAAGGGTCAGGTGTTCCGGATCGGTCACCTCGGCTTCGTTTGCGATCGCGATGTTCTGACCGCGGTGGCCGCCATCGAATCAACACTGCAAACCCTGGGACTTCACACAACAACCATGGGTGCAGGTGTCGCCGCGACCGCGGCGGCATTGGCCAGCTGACGCAAAGACGCAGCAATTCTTCCCGGACAATGCGGAGGGCAGTGACATAAACTGCCCTTATGCGGGTGTAATTCAGTGGTAGAATGTCAGCTTCCCAAGCTGAACGTCGCCGGTTCGAGTCCGGTCACCCGCTTGTTGAATCAGTTGAACTCTGAGACATTCTCCTCAGAGACATTTATCGCCTTGGTTTGATCAACTGCATCACCTGAGGACCTACCGCGCCAGCTTTTCTTTCCTGTTCAAGACCACGCAAAATCAGCTGTCCAGACGCCGAGGCATCGCCACGCTCAGCAGCATCTCGTGCCTCGGAGAAAAATTTCTTTGCCGCAGCGAAGTGCTGATTGCGCTTCTCCACTTCGGCATTCGACACCGTTGAAACAGATTGGAGCAATATTGATGTCACCGAATCACATCATCATGACTGCATCGTAACCCCAAAGTCACAATCAGGTTCCGGGCTCTTCAACATTGCCTCCAAGAGCATCGATTTGCTCCCTCAGAAGACGACTACGGCTTTCTTCACCACGGGTCATCGCCACGGCAAGTGCAAATTCCAGCTTTTCAAGCTGATGGCCACCTTCGACGAACCCTCGTGCTGCGACCTGAGGGGCAGTGGACATGGATCGCAGTGAACGACGACCTGAGTCGCCAGCACATGCACCGGACTGTTGAAGGGGCATGGATCCGTTTCTTTTTATTTTGACACCCTTGGACAGCTCATGCCGCCTGTTGGTTGTCACGGTCGGAATCCTCTGACGCGAAAGGCTGATCACCCACCTCAGCGGCCTCAGGACCTGCCGCCTGGAGTAGAGACTGGCAATCCATCAGGAGACGATCCACATCATCCAGACGGGCCAGTTCATCAACAGGCATCTCAGCGGGTTGCTGTTGTCTGAGCTGAAGTTCAAGACTTTCGAGGCGTTGTTCCAGCTTCACCAGTCGGTGCGACAGGGTGTTGATGGTCTGGGCGACATCCTCGGCCGTGCGGGTGATGCGAAAGGACACGGACTGAGTCATGGCTGAAGCAAGCCGATGGGTTGCGCCGATGACAACACATCTGAGACCAGACTGAAACCCTCGTCCGATCGGGACTCACCATGCCCCCCCTGGCAACCCTTCTGATCTATGCGACCGCCGGCACGGCCATGGGCCTGCTGGCGCTGAAGACCGGAATCCCGGCCGCACCTCTTGCCGGCGCGCTTCTCGGTGCTGGGGTGGTGAGCATGAGCGGACGGCTGGAGATCGCCGCATGGCCTCCAGGGACTCGCACCGCTCTTGAAATCGGCATCGGGGTTGTCATCGGCACGAGCCTGACCCGGGCCTCACTTGAACAACTGATTCAGCTGTGGCGTCCGGCGCTGCTGATCACGATCACCCTGGTGATGACTGGACTGGTCATCGGCCTCTGGACGAGCCGACTGCTCGGGATCGACCCGCTTGTGGCTCTGCTGGGCGCCGCCCCAGGTGGAATCAGCGGCATGAGCCTGGTGGGAGCGGAATTCGGCGTGGGCGCAGCCGTGGCAGCGCTGCATGCCGTTCGTCTGATCACCGTTCTGCTCGTTCTGCCACTGGTGGTGAAGCTGCTTGTGCCACTGGGGCTCGGTGAGTCCTGACACCCACCGGCGTGAAGGCTGGACATCGACCGCAGTATCGATACGTTGGCGCAGATCCACCTCTTCGTCCAGCCATGGCCAGGACCCGTGCACGTTCCGTAGTCATCCTGTCCATGGCGAGCCTCTGTCTCAATGCCGTCCTCCCCGTCAGGACCCACGCAGCAGAAGCAACGGTCAACAAGGGTGCACAGGTGTATTGCTTTATGCGTGGCAACGGCAATGACCACGCAGTCAGCTTCGAAGCGGCCTACGCCCTGATCAAGCGCCAGAAAAGTGGTGTCTTTAAGACATCACCTGAGCATGCAGCTGTCATGATCACCGAATCGGTGGTGCTGCAGCCGGAGACCTATCCGGACTGCGGCCGCTATCTCGGTGATCTGTTCGGCGCGAACAAGCGTGTCGAATCGAGCGGAAGCACCCAGCCGCAAGCTGCAGGCACAACCGAAACGGAGACCACGAGCCCTACTTACGGTGAAGAACGCTACAGCTACTGATTCCAAGCCTGTTCTTGCAGCCGTTGTCCTCGCGGGAGTTCTGTTCACGGGCCTGGGCTGCCGCGGCCGCTCAGCACCGACCAATCGACTACCGAACGCAGAGCTGACACCCCAGGCCTGTCTGGAGGAGCTCAATCTGAGCGAACTGGACCAGGCCCTCAGCCGCTGCAATCAGGTGGTGGCTGCCCACAGGACCGACCCGGGTCCCCTGACGGACCGCTCGCTGCTGCATACCCTCCTGGGTCAACGGGACCAGGCGTGCCACGACGTCAAGCGCGCACTGACGCTGATCCAGCAACAGGGAGACGCAGCGGATCCGATGATCAGCCATGAACTGAACGTGCGTCAGGAGTCCTGCAAACAGCGTCGAAGCATCGCCGGCAAGGGTTGACGGTCGAGATTCAGAGTTCGGGACCCCAGCAGCACCTCGATCTGCCTGGCTTTGCTGGCCACCAGTCCATCAACCAGCTGATCGGCAACGCCCAGCTGAATCCAATGGCTGGTCAGTCCACCATCCATTCCGAGGCGATGACACCGGTCCTCAGCCTGATCCACATCTCCAGGTGTCCAGGGGCGTTCGAGGAGCACAACGTGACGGGCGCGGTGGAGCGTGAAGCCAAGTCCACCCGTTCCATAGGTGGTCAGCAACACGTCGTTGACGCCCGCCTGAAAGCGATCGACGACGGTCTGACGCTCCGCCGGCTTGAGTTGGCCAGTCAGCAACTCCCCGCCGATCCGTTGCTGCAAGAGCCGTAGAGGGTCGACAAATCCGCTGAACACCACAACCGGCTGCTGTTCCTGCCTCAGCTCTGCGAGCAGCTGCTCGGTGAAGGGCAGCTTGAACTCCGCTCCAATCCTCCGCAGTGCCGTCAGCAACGCAAAGGCCTCGGCATCGGAACGCACCAACCCCTCGCGCACCCGCGCGCGGTAGTCATCGATCACCTGGTTCACACGGTGGTCGAATCCCCGCGCGGTGGAGGCATCAATCGTCACGGGGTGAAAACGCCGCTGCTTGGGGGGAAGTCCAAGAACCCGCTGCTTCCTGCGGTGAAGAATCAGGGGCCTGGTCAGTCGCCGCAGTTCCTCCAGCTGCGTGGCACCTTTGGCCTGCCAGCGCCGACGTCCTGAATCCTCACGCCAGTGCCCCTGACAGAACGCCTCTTCAAAGGCCCGTTGATCACGGGCAATGGGGTGATCGATGGCAGCAAGCAGGGGGTAGAGCTGGTCCGGTCGACCATTCTTCATCGGCGTTCCGGTGAGCAACCAGATCGCGCGCAGACGGGGATGACGGGCCAGTCGGAGCAAGGACTGGGTTCGCAGCGCCGAGAGGGACTGGCCGAAATGGGCCTCATCAACCACCAGAAGCGTGCCTGAGGGGGGCAGATCCTCGGGCAATTTGGCCCAGCTGAGCAGCTGGATCGCGACACCAAGCGCAGCGGCTTCCCGTTGCCAGTGACCATGAAGACCCACCGGCGCCACCACCATCAGCCTTAAAGGCATGGCCCTCGTCAGGGCGCGGGCCGCGAGGAGAGCTGTGAGGGTTTTGCCCAATCCCATCTCGTCCGCCAGCACGGCACCACGTCGCGCCAGAAGCCACCGAACGCCGGTGCGTTGATGGGGCAGGGGACTGCGACCATCTGCGAGAGGTTGATCGAGATCAGCCAGCTGAACCAGACGCCGATGGTCTGGCAACGGCGGCAGAGGATGACGATGCCATTCAATCCAGCGGGCCAGATCCTCACGAACTGGAAAACGCGATCCCAGCCGTTCCTGCAGAACCGGTGCAGCAGCGAGAGGAAACTCCCAACCTTTCTTGATGCCTCGCCAGGTTCCCCGAGGTCGGACCCGACCGATCTGAGCATGGGTGACAGCGTCAAAGGGGTGGATGACCTGAACCAGTCCTCCGGAGGAAAGACCGAGATAGCAACTGCCCGGAGACGCCGTGACCCGAAATTCAGCAATCATGATTTTAGACCCATGAGCGCAAGCAACAAGCGCCTAAAACCTTTCGTGATCATCGCTGCCGGAAGTCGCGAAAATGCAGTCTTCGACACATTGACTCCTACGAAAAACCGTGCAGACTGCCGGCAACCGAGACACTCGGATGCATAACAGGGATGCGGTTTTTCTCGACGAACTTTGTCCCAAATTGCGCGTCCGAAGGTGGCGTCAGTCACTCCACAGTCATACGAGTAAAAGTTGTATTTATTGCGGCAAACCTTCCGAATCCATTGATCACATCGTTCCCCAGAGCAGAGGTGGCCTAAGCGTGACTGAAAACTGCGTGCCAGCTTGTCTGTCATGCAATGGGCAGAAGTCAGACGCCGATGCGTTTGATTGGTACAGACGGCAACGCTTTTACGACCCGCGCCGCGCCATGGCCATCAGAGCCTGGATGGATGGCGATCTCCGCCTGGCGATGCGACTCCTTCAGTGGGCACAGCCTGACCTCAACAGTGCGGGGACCCCAAAAGACAACATGCGCCACAGGGACGATGACGCGCCATCAGGAGATTGGCGCCTGCAAGCAGCCTGAACGTTCAACCCCCTGCCATCACCACACACGGCAGGCCGCAACCGAATGATTCCTTTCACAGATGGAGGCTTGTCGCTGCGGTTCTTCAGGAGCCAGGGCGAAAGCTCCCGTGATCAGGGCAGCAGCCATCACGACCCCAGCGCATGACGGCAATGCCAGCCGAGCGCGAGATCGTCGCGCCACCATGGTTGCGCTGACATCGTGGATCGATAAGGATGAGCTGGTCACGGCGAAGCCTTGAGCAGAAGCTAATACATTTGTACTGATGCTTCATCAGCTTGTCAACCGCTGCCGGCCGCTGCCTGAGCGGTCAACCCTGCTTGTGCTGGGTGCGGGTTTCAGTGGACGCAGAATCGCGGATCTCGCCCGTTCGCTGGGAGCGCGGGTGCTCACCACCTGCCGCCTGCCTGCCGACGGCCCTGGCGGTTATGAGCTCCGGTTCGACAGCCAGCTGGGCCATATCCCGACCCGGGAGCAACTCAGCGGTGTGACCCATGTGGTCAGCACCATCGCACCCGAGCGCGATGGACGTGATCCAGTCCTTCGCTGCCTGGGCGAACACTTGCAGCAACTCGACCTGCAATGGGTGGGATATCTCTCCACCACCGGTGTGTATGGCGACCGCCAGGGCAACTGGGTTGGTGAACAGGATCCTCCGAACCCGACCCAGGAACGCAGCCAACGGAGACTCGCCTGCGAGCGGGCCTGGATCGACTCCGGTCTGCCCGTGCAGATTCTGCGTCTGCCGGGAATCTATGGACCCGGCAGATCACCGTTTCAGGCCATCCGCCGCGGAGATGTCCGTCTGATCGACAAACCCGGGCATGTGTTCTCGCGTGTCCACGTGGAAGACATCGCCGGAGCCTGCATGCATCTGATCGATCGTGCCGCACAGGGACAACGGCCCAGAGTCGTGAACGTGTGCGACCACCGTCCCGCGGAACCGGCAGAGCTGCAACGTCATGCAGCCCAGCTGATTGGTCTGTCGTTACCCGCCTGCCGTCCGTTCACCGAGGTTGTCGAAAGCATGAGCCCGATGGCTCGCTCGTTCTGGGCAGAGAATCGACGGGTCAGCAATGACCTGCTCTGCAACACCCTGGGGTATGAGCTGCTTCACCCTGACTTTCGCAGCGGACTGCGTGACTGTCTTGCGCAGGAGGAGATCAGGCCACAGACCTTGGTGCCGGAAGGCCGGTGAGCGTCGGCCGTTCAAGCTGTGACTGATCAGGCTCACCGAACTTCATGTTCAGGCCAGCATCATCCAGGAGCCGCTCCCATTGCACCTCGAGCCAGCCGTTTCCGAACGCCGTTCCCAGGCCGTAAACCATCGCACCCAGTAGCAGCCAACGCAGCATGGTGAAGTTCGTCGAACCCAATGACGCTAATCAGCGTTTGGTGATTGCACTCGGTGATCCGGCTGGAATCGGCATGGAAGTGACGCTCAGAGCCCTGGCCGCACAGAGATGCCCAGCTGCGATGGAGCCGGTTCTGGTCGGTTGTCGGCAAAGCCTGAACGCAACCTTCACACGGCTGAAAGCCCAGGGCGATGGAGCTCTGGCCGACCCGGACACGCTCCAGATCGTCGACCTCCCTCTGCAGACCAGCGTCCAGCCGGGTGAGCCGACACCGGAAGGAGGTGACGCCAGTTTCTGCTGGCTGAGCACTGCAGCGACCCTGGTTCTCCAAGGCAAGGCCAGGGCCCTCGTCACCGCACCGATCGCGAAACATCTCTGGCACGCCTCTGGACATATCTATCCGGGACAGACAGAACGGTTGGCGGAAATCGGCGGCGTACCAGAGGCCTCGATGCTGTTCACCGCCATCTCCCCGCACACGGGGTGGCGCCTGAACACCCTCCTGGCCACCACCCACATCCCCCTGACAGACGTTGCCAGGGCCCTGAACCCTGACCTGATCAAACGGAAGCTCGACACCCTCGCCGACTTCTGCCGGCGCTTCAGACGCAGACCTGTTGTGCACGTGGCAGGGGTCAATCCCCATGCCGGGGAGAACGGACAACTGGGCCAGGAGGAGTGTCTCTGGCTTCAGCCGACCCTGGAGGCCTGGGCCGCAGAGAACGAGGATGTCACTGTTGTTGGCCCTCTACCACCGGACACATGCTGGCTCAGTGCAGGACAGGCCTGGCATCGGCAGGTCCATGGATCCAGTCCGGATGGCTACCTGGCTTTGTATCACGATCAGGGATTGATTCCCGTGAAGCTTCTGGCCTTCGACGAGGCTGTCAATACAAGCCTGGGGCTTCCATTTCTGAGAACCTCTCCTGACCATGGAACCGCATTCGACCTGGCCGGACGCGGTTGCGCAAGAGAAACAAGCATGGTGGCCGCGATTCAGGCGGCCTGGGACCTGAGCGCAGTGGCCCTCAACCGGGCTTGACACGCATGAGGACCTGGCCGAACTCAACGGGCGTGCCGTTGTCCACAAGAATTTCGACCACTTCGCCGGCGGTTTCCGCCTCAAGTTCATTCATGAGCTTCATCGCCTCGAGAATGCAGACGGTCTGACCGACACCGATGCGGGTCCCGACCTCGACGAACGGTGACTCCCCCGGTGCAGGTGCGCGATAGAAGGTGCCAACCATGGGAGCGGTGACATCCACAAGGTCGGAGCGGGATGCAGGCACAGCAGGGGGTGGCGTGCCTGGAGTGGCCGTCTCCGATGCCACCGGAGCTGGCATCACGGGAGCCGCAGCGGCAACCGGAGCTGCGGCAACGGCAACGGCTGGGAGGTTGCGACGCACCTCAAGCCTGAAGTCGTCACCTTCCAGCCTGAACTCCTGAATGTCGCTTTCGGAGAGGACCTCCAGAAGGCGATGGAGCTGATCGTGATCAAGCTGCATGGTCATCCGTTCTCCCGACCCAGGTAGGAATCATTGCGAGTATCCACCTTGATTTTCTCTCCGATAGAGAGAAAAAGAGGAACCATCACCTGAGCTCCCGTCTCAAGAATGGCGGGTTTGGTGCCACCGGTGGCCGTATCGCCCTTGACGCCTGGGTCCGTTTCCGTGATCTCGAGCACCACTGAATTCGGCAGCTCCACCTCAAGGGGCCGCTCGTTCCAGGAAACGACGCTGACCTCCATCCCTTCCTTCAGGTACTTCCGACTGTCGCCGATCTGCTTGGCGGTGAGTCGGGTCTCCTCATAGGTGGACATGTCCATGAAGACGTAGTCCTCACCTTCCATGTAGGTGTGCTGAAGCGTGGCCTTCTCGAGCATGGCCTGGGGGACCATCTCTCCAGCGCGGAAGGTCTTCTCAACCACGTTGCCGCTTTGCACAGCCTTGAGCTTGGTGCGCACGAATGCGGAGCCCTTGCCTGGCTTCACATGCAGGAACTCGACCACGCGCCACACGGCACCGTCGAGCTCGATCGTGGTGCCAGTGCGAAAGTCGTTGCTGGAGATCATTCCCGCCGAACGGTTCAGGGGATCATACGGCTGTGCCAAA
>JBGKDM010000098.1:0-3127 GCA_042954165.1 Synechococcus sp. | reverse complement strand
TCCTGATTGATCGGGTGTCGCCCGAAGAATTTGGCGATCGCTGTCTCACTGAAGCCACCCTGTTGCCTCAGATGAGCGGCGATCGAGGCTGAGTGGGTGTTGGCCAGGCCGCCCAGGCAGTCCTGGGTCACATGCACCGCTTCGTGGGTCACAACTTTTTCGAGCAACTTCGGCTGCTGGTCGAGAGCCTTCACCAGACAGAGTCGCTGGGCCGCGAAGTTATAGGCGGCGAGCTGGCGGCCGGGGCCACAACGCTCCAGCCGATCCACCTTGATGCCGGTGGCTTTGATCAGCGCCAGCAGTGCAGGTTCCCTGGATGGGCTGAGGCCGTCTTCGGGCAGCGCTTTCGCGAATCGGTTGAATCGTCTCAGGTTCGAGAGCGGTTCCATCTCGAAATGAAGGTGGGTTCCACTTGACCACGTGCCGGTGTTGCCGCAGAGGCCGATGACGTCTCCTTGCTTGTAGCTGCCTCGTCCGGCAGCTTTCTGCAGATGGCTGTAACGCGATTTGAGGTTGCCTTCACCCTGCAGTGTGAAGGTCCATCCCATGCGGCTGTTCCAGGAGGAGCTGCCACGTCCGTCATGGGCTGCACGCACGGATGCCCCTTTCCGGCAGGCGATGTCGATGGCCGGGTGTTCGGGATTCACCGATTGGGTCACGGGGCCGGAGACGGGGGTCAGCAGGATGGCAGCGAGAGCGAGCAACAGGCCTCCATGGAAATGTGGAGACAATCTTAAAGTACGACGCCTGAGACTCGGTCTGTGTCTATGACGTGAGCCGGCTTTCCTTAGCCGTTCAAAAACTAAAAAAAAGGTTGATTGGATCGCAGCTGTCTCAGTGGCTCTGGCTATCTCCCTGGATGAACCTCCGAGTGTTCTCTTCCAATGCGTAAGGCTCTTCCTCTCGCTGGCGCCGCTGCCCTTCTCGCAGCTGTCTCCCTCCCCGCTCTGGCAAACGTAGATTTCGCGACGCCTGCCATTGACGGTCATCCCCGTCCCGCTTCCTGGGGCCAGGAGTTTGAGCGTGATGTTCCCGAGGCCGGCAGCAAGCGTCTGACCGCCCGTGCCGTCACCTATGGCTTTGTTCGCAGCAACACCCTGCTCCCCCTGGGCGGCAAGAAGCCCGTGGACAACCCCGTTCCACCCGATCTGACCAACCTGTCCGGCTGGACGCAGGACGAACTTGAGTCCGGACTCCAGCAGGAGTACGACGTTGACGTGGCGGCCGTTGCCAACTTCCTGTACTCCGATGAAGGCATCGCTTTCCTCAAGGAGAGCATCCAGGAGAACAACTACACGCCTTACTACAGCCAGGACAACAGCCTGCAGTCGGTGCGCAGCGCGATCATTCTCGACTCCGCCGACGGCAAGCTGTCGAGCTACGGGATGATGGCGTTCCTGCCTGTTGACCAGCGCCTTCAGGGTTCGATGAAGGTCTGCGATGCGCAGAATCTGGCGAACGAACAGCAGGAGACCTCGCTGCTGAGCTGGTACATGAACACACCAGCCTGCATCCAGGCCTACACCGCGCTGCCTGAAGAGGCACCTGCAGCCCAGCCTGTGCGTGGCCTCTGGTGATCGCTGACGCTTGATCTCAACGGTTCAAGGCAGCTGCGGCTGCCTTTTTTCATGTCTTGTTGCAGCAGGACTCGCCGCTGTCTGGTCTGAGGTCCCTGGGCGTTGGCGACAACGCACAAGGGCCCGCGACGAAGAGAAACTGCACCAGCGCCTGGTCGGCCTCTTTCGGCATCTGCACGCAACCCATGCCGTAACCCTGTCGCAGGCTCCGCCAGGCGCTACCCCAGTCCACATGGGCTCTGAGGAATTCAGGTGAGAGTGCAAAGGTCCGACCCCGGAACTGAGGGTTCAGGTGGCTCCAGATGAAGGCCTCGATCGCCTGAATGCGATTCGGTGCTTCGATGAACGCCAGGATTTCTGTGGCGTTGAGGTCATAGCGCTCATCGTTCAGGCGCGCCAGCGCGAGGCCGATGTTGATCTCCGGCATCCCCATCGTCAGAAGTTCATCGGCGAGAGGCTTGCTCATGGATCCAGGCCGTTGGCGATGCTGCGTCTGCCATCGATGATCCGGGCGAGCTCGAGAACGTATCCCGCCGTGCACCAGCGCCCGTGGCTGCGTGATCTGTTCTCTGGATCCGAACGAATTTCCGCGGTTTCCGCCATCAGCAGATCCAGCTCCTCAGACGACAGCTCATAGAGATCCCTGAGTTCCACCTCGCGGCCGAGCAGATGACTGCGGAACCATTTGCGCATCGTCTGTTCCTGGGCGGGGATCTCAGGCGCCATCGTCTCTCTGGCGAAGGGATGGTGGGAATAGTGAATGGTAAGATGCCGAAATTGCCTGGATTTCAATGCCGACTGCTGCTGAAAAGAAAGCTGACGTCAAGCAGAGAATTCAGCAGCTCAGGAACATGTGCAAGGAGATGCACCTTGCTGTGATGGAGGAGGGCACCATGCCTGAGGCGGCATCTGTGCGCCAATCCATTGAGAAACTTCAGGAGCTGATTGATCTTCTTGATGGCAAAAAGAAGTAGAGATCACCTCGGTTCAACGTCGTTCAAGCCAGCCCAGCCCATCAACCCTGCATTGAGTCAGATTGATGGGTTGGCTCATTGTTCATTCTGAATATCTTTGGGTTTGCATCACCGCATGGTGATGCATTGTTTGTGGCTTGCTGTTGAGATTGTTGGATCAGGCGAACAGCCCAAAGAAAAGCCCCGATGTTGTTGATCGGGGCTTTTGTAGCCGGAACGGACCCTTTGCTTCAGGCGATTTCAGCGAAGCTTTCGCGGAATGCCTGCAGGGTTGCCTCGATGTCTGCGTCGGAATGCGCCAATGACGTGAAGCCGGCTTCGAAGGCGCTCGGAGCCAGGTAAACACCCCGTTGGAGCATCGCCCGATGGAGTTTTCCGAACCGCTCGGAATCGGTTGACTTGGCTTCTTCAAAGTTGCGGACGGGACCATCGCAGAGGAAGAAGCCGAACATGGCGCTGACGCTTCCGCCGGTGAATGGAAGGCCCGCGGCCTTGGCCGCATCCCTGATGCCGCCGATCAGCGTTTCGGTTGTGGCGGTGAGTTTCTCGTAGCTGCCGGGTTGCTTGAGAAGTTCG
>JBGKDM010000097.1:0-9351 GCA_042954165.1 Synechococcus sp. | reverse complement strand
TGAGAAAAGAGTCGTCGTTTCATCCCTGGTAGTCGAGAAGCATTCCCTCCCCCTTGTCTGGCTTTCCAATGCTCGACGCATTCTCCCGTTCCGTCGTCAGCGCTGACGCCAAAACTGCTGCTGTGGGTGCTGGCGATATCGCCGCTCTCCGTCAGTACGTTGCCGCAGGCAACAAGCGTCTGGACGCTGTCAACGCCATCACCTCTAATGCCTCCTGCATCGTTTCCGATGCAGTCACCGGCATGATCTGTGAGAACACTGGCCTGATCCAGGCTGGTGGCAACTGCTACCCCAACCGCCGCATGGCTGCTTGCCTGCGCGACGGCGAGATCGTTCTGCGTTACATCTCCTACGCCCTGCTGGCCGGCGACGCTTCCGTGCTCGACGACCGTTGCCTCAACGGCCTCAAGGAGACCTACATCGCTCTGGGCGTGCCCACCCAGTCCGCTGCCCGCGCTGTGGCCATCATGAAGGCCTCCGCCACCGCTCACATCGGCGAGACCAACACCCCTGAGAACGGCGGCAGCAAGTTCCGCAAGATGGAAACCGCTAAGGGCGATTGCTCCGCTCTGGTGGCTGAAGCAGCCTCCTACTTCGATCGCGTGATCAGCGCCATCGGCTGAAGCAGCTGAAATCAGCTGATTCCCTCTCTTTTCAAATCAACCTCCATCAAGGGTCTCTCCGATGAAATCCGTCGTCACCACCGTTGTGACCGCCGCTGACGCAGCCGGTCGCTTCCCCTCCCAGAACGACCTCGAGGCCGTTCAGGGCAACATCCAGCGCGCTGCTGCTCGCCTGGAAGCCGCTGAGAAGCTGGCTGCTGGTCTCGACAACGTGACCAAGGAAGCTGGCGATGCCTGCTTCAACAAGTACCCCTACCTGAAGCAGCCCGGCGAGGCTGGTGAGAACCAGACCAAGGTGGACAAGTGCTACCGCGACCTCGGCCACTACCTGCGTCTCGTCAACTACTGCCTGGTTGTTGGCGGCACCGGCCCTCTGGACGAGTGGGGCATCGCTGGCGCCCGTGAGGTGTACCGCACCCTGGGTCTGCCCACCGCTGCCTACGTTGAGGCCCTGACCTACACCCGCGACCGCGCTTGCGCTCCTCGCGACATGAGCCCCCAGGCTCTCAACGAGTTCAAGTCCTACCTCGACTACGCCATCAACGCCCTCTCCTGAGCCACGTCTCAGAAAGGATCATGGGGAGGCCTTCGGGCCTCCTTTTTTTGTCTCTTTTTTCATGACGACATCGCAGTCTGATCAGCCCACTCTGGATGCGCTGTTTGCTGATCTAGCCCATCCCAATCCGCATCTGCAGACCGAGGCGTATCTCGCCATGGTTGAGCACTACCCGCAGGAGTCGATGCCAAGGCTGATCGCTCTGTTGGATCAGCCCGATGTGTCCCTGCGCCGTGCCGCGGTCCGTGGATTGGGTGCCTTTGGTGCTTCGGCGCTTCAGCCCCTGGCCAGCCTGTTTGGCACCAGTGATGACGGCACTGTGCGGGCCAGTTGTGTGAAGGCCTACGCCCAGATCGCTTCGAACTATCCGGAGCAGACCTTCTCAGCAGACGCGATGGCGGTGCTTGAGAAGGCCCTGGATGATGTCTCTCCAGTGGTGTCTCAATCAGCGGTGATGGCTCTTGGACAGGTGGGTGAGCAGGCCCTGCCCTTGTTGATCAAGATCTGTCAGGGCAGCAACCTGGCTCACATCCAGTCGGCCGCCATGGCGTTAGCGGAATCCAAGGATCCCCAGGCTGAAGCGTGTTTGCGTCAGGTGTTGGACAATCCTGAGACCGACGATCTGGTTCGGGAAATGGTGGAGGCTTCCTTGGCTCGCCTGGTCAGCATGAAGCGTTGAAGCGCGTCAGCAACGACTTAGTCCTCCGCTCCCAACTGTCGTAATGCCAGGTTGAACACGGCGGTGCAGCCACTGTCCTGTTCAACCTGGAGTGCGGCGTGAAGCGAGTCGATCGCCCCGGTACTCCCCAGTTTCATCAGGGACAACGCCGCATTTTTTCGCACCTGAGCTTCAGGGTCTTGAAGCCGAGGGGTGAGCAGTGGCTCAGCCCATTGGGCATCGTGCAGCTTGCCCAGCAGTGTGCTGGCTTCAGCCCGCACATCCGTGCAGTCGTCCTCGAGGGCCTCAGTCAACAGGGTTGTGGCGTCTGCATCGCCCAGCGATTGGATCTGATCGCCGAGCGCTGCGATGGCAGCCGTGCGGATCTCAGGATGTTCAGAGCGCGCCGCTTCCCGTAGGGCCTCAGGTGCTCGTGCTCCCACAAAGGCAAGTCCCCAGCTGGCCAGTCCGAGCTGCATGGCGCTGCTCTCTGGACGAATCAGCACATCTAATAGCGCCTGCACCGCTTCAGCTCCGAGGGCAGCCATGGCTCCCACGGCTGACCCTTGCACCACTGGGTCGGCATCGTTGAGCAATGCCTCCACCAGGGAGGGGAGTGCGGCAGGGTCAGCAATCAGGGTGAGGGTTTTGGCAGCTGCTCGGCGCACCGTGACGCTGTCATGACGACACATGGCTGTGCATAGAGCAGGTACAGCAGCGCTGCCAACGGTGCCAAGACTTTCGGCAAATGTGAGCCGCAGAAGACCACGGCGATCACCAAGGCCGGCCACCATGCGATTGATCTGTTCCGCATCACCGGCAGGCATTTGCCCTTGGCGAAGCTGTGCCTTGAGTTCCTCTGCCAGCTCCGCCGCTTCCGTTTCACTCAGCTGGGCTTGATCAGTGGCTGCGGCGTTCATGGTGCCGGCGTCGTCAGTCAAGGGAGCGTCGCGTTTGTTCCATTATTCCAGTGCTGCACTGGCAAAAGTTCAGTAAGGTCACAGGCTCTTGTTCTGGCGGTGATGACCACGTTCGTGCTGTCCCACAACCTGCAGGTTCAGGCCGCCGATGTTCCTCCGTTATCGGCTGATCAATTGGCTGCTGGGCTCAAACGCCATGAGCCAACGATTCAGGCGAGCGAAGCGCTCAGCCATCCCCATTGGATGCTGAAGCTTGAGTCTGAGCTGGAGCCTGAGCCGTTGGCGCAGGCTGTGGCAACGGCATGGAAAGCCTTGCGCCAAGAGCTTGGTCAGGCCAGCACGCACACGGTGATGGCCCTGGGTGGCCGGAAGGATTCCGAGGCCAGCCCCGGTGCGCCGCTCCAACAGGGAAGCTGGGGCGTCGATGTGGTGGAGACCGCTGACGCCCAGGCGTTCCTTGATTCCATCAATTGGAGCGCCTTGAAAGCAGGTCGCCCCGAAGATGGTGTGTTTGAGGTGGTGGTGCCCTGAACTCAGGCGCTCTTGGCCTTGCCGCGACGGCGACGATTGCCCCTGGCTTCGGCTTTCGATTCCTTCTGATTGCGCTGTGTTGCCTGCTCAGTTGGGGCCTGTTCCACTGCCGGGTTCTCACTGGCCTGGGCGGTGCCAACAGCGCTCACCACGAGCCCACGGCTGTGGAGCAGACGCATCGTGCGATTGAGCTGATGAAAGGGCACCCGCAGACTTCTGGCACTGACAGGCTTGGCTCCAATCGCCAGGCTCGTTTGCACAGTGATGGCGGTGTCAAGACACGGGCCCATGGCAATGCATCGCAGATCACGTCTAACAGTGCCTTAAGACACCGTGAAGGCGAGGGGCGCCACACGCTTCTTCAAGTGAGACCGGTGCCTTGTTGCAGCAGACTCCGTTTTGCAACGTTGTCTCACGCTGCCGATGGCTGGTGCCTTCAACAATATTCATCCAGGCCTCTCCCACGCGGAGGCATTGCGGTTGCTCACCGTGCCGCTTGACCAGCTTGATTCAGGGAGTGACGTCTACATGGCGGCATCCCATCTCATCAATTTTCCAGGGGAGGAATCAGAAGCTGCTCTGCTGACGCTCGTTGCTGATGAACGCAGTGATCAACCCGTGCGCTTGGCCCGGCGCAAGGCCGTTGAGGTGCTTGCCCGACTCAAGTGCCAACAGGCCATTGCCCCGATCGGAGCCTGCCTGGACAGTGATGACGTTTACCTGATTGAGAATGCGGCCTGGGCGCTGCAGCAACTGGATTGCCAGAGCCCAAGCCTGCATCAACGCCTGATTGAACTGCTGGCCGATGAGCGCCAGAACCGTCGCGTGGTGGTGCAAGCACTGGCAGGCCTTCATGTCAAGGCTGCTTTGGAGCCTGTTCAGGCTTTAACCAGCGATCTCACCCCAGGTGTTCGCGGCGCTGCATTGGCAGCGGTGGCTCAGCTTTCCGATCGCCTGGATGGGCTGGAGCCTTTGGCGGACCATCTGCTCCTTGCCAATCAGATGGATCGTCAGGCGGCGATTCAGGACATCATTGATGCCGGCGATGTGCGATTGCTCCCTGCTGTGTTGACGGCGCCAGTGTCGCCGGTGTTTCGGATGCGGGCCCTGCGCCACTTCTGGGATGCTGCTGCAGGACTACCAGATTTTGATCGCCTCGCAGCCCTTGATCAGCTGCTGATGGATGCACCCCATGGCTTGCAATTGGTGCATCAGTACGACAATCCTCCCGCCGATGAATTTCTGGTGCAGGAGTTCTTTGGCACCGATTTCAGCCGTTGTTATCTCGCTTTAAAGACCCTTGAGCAGCGTGATCCAGTAACACTCTGGCCGCTTTTGCGGCAGCGTTGGGATGAAGAGGCCCATAACGATTACGGGGCTCATTATTTCTTTGTGCGTCTCTTTGGCATGTTGTCCAATTGGCCAGAAGCAGCCCATGCATGGATTGTGGATCTACTGGAAGAGGCGGCAAGGAATCAGCGGCCTCAATTCATGAAGTCAAAGCCTGCAGCAATTCTGAGTCTTGAGCAGCTGGCGCCTGAGCGTTTGTTGGCCTGCCTGCCTGAATGGCTGAACCCTGAATCCATGCCGTTCTGGGAATGTCGCTATGTCGCCCTGCTGGCGATCGAGCGCCTGATCAGCCAAGACCAGCAGCAATGGCGGCAGCATCTGCTGTTGTTGCTTGAGGATCCAGACGCCAGGGTTGCGCTTCGTGCCAAGCAGGTGTTGGCAGTGCAGGGATAGACAAAAAAAAGGGCGGGGTGTCCCCCGCCCTTGGTGCGCATGGTTTGGTCTCTCGGCTGAGAATCAGGCGAGGGAGTTGATCACGTAGTCCAGAGCGGCGTTGTACTCAGTCAGAGCCTGGGCGCTCAGGTCGCGGGGGGCGCAACCACGGTTACGCATGAAGGTGAAACCAGCCACATAGGTGCCGGGGTCGATGCTGAGGGCCTTGTACACCTCGCGCTGACCGTTGATGGCCAGTTCGTCGAGGGGGCCGGTGCCGCCAACAACCAGGGAGTAGTTGATCAGACGCAGGTAGTGAACGAAGTCACGCTTGCACTTCTCTTTGCCCTCAGTGGCGCACTGACGGGGCTGACGGCCGGTGGCGCCGTTGGGGTACTGCTGGTAAACAGCGTCGACAGCTTCCTGAGCGATGGCGTCGTAGTTGGAAGCGATCTTTTCAGCAGCTTCCAGGCGAGCAGCGGCGCGCTGCAGGGAACCCTGCACAGACTCCAGATCAGAGCTGGAGGGGAAACGGGAACCGCTGTCAGCAGAGCCGATAACGGTGGTGAGGACGGACTTCATGGTGATGAATGAAAGGGTGTCGGTTGACTAAATCGTCGATCGGTCTCAGCTGATGGCGCTGATCACCATGTCGAAGTGGGAAGCAGCCTCAGCAGACAGGGCAGCGCAGTCACCCTGGGCGACAGGCATCTTGCGCTTCTCACCAGTGGTGTTGTTGGTGTTGGTGATGTGGGCGCAGGCGGAGGCCTTCATGATGGCCACAGCACGGGCAGCGGAGCCGGAGGGCACGCCCAGAGCGGCATAGGTCTCGCGCAGACCGTTCAGGCAGCGGTCCTGCAGCACGGAAGCGTCACCAGCCAGCAGGGCATAGGACACGTAGCGCATGATGATCTCAGCATCACGCAGGCAAGCGGCCATCTTGCGGTTGGTGTACACGCCACCGTTGGGGGCGGTCAGACCGGTGTTCTCGCAGCAGATACCTGCAACGGAGTCGGACACCACGCAGGAAGCGTTAGCGGTGATGGCGTTCACAGCGTCCAGACGCTTGTTGCCCTCTGCGATGAAAGCTTTGAGCTCGGAGAGCTGGCCACCGCCAATGAAGCTGCCGCTGGAGTCGGCGGATACCGCCTGACGGGAGAATGCGTCGAGCATAAAAAGAGAGTTGCGTTGGGGCTTAAGGGATGCGCACGCCGACGCATCACGGAAGGACCATACGTCTGGCTTCAAGGATTGGGTTCTAAACGAGCAGTTCGGTAAACAGAATTTTGCAATTCCCGCATTTAAGTAGCGGTGCAACACCTTTTAGGGGGTAATTTTATTAAGTTGCTTTAAGTAAAGGGCTTCACCGGGAAATTGATGTTACTGGGGTTTTCGGTTGCTGGCTTTATATTTGCTTAAGAGTTTAGCGTCTTCTGTTTGTCGCCGTGGGTCTTGGGAGTTTTCTTGGGGACGCCCCTGTTTCGGTGGCTTGAGTTGATTAAGCCCTTGAGTCGTTCTATTAAGTTGTCTCAAGAACTTTTTTGCAAGTCCATTTTAATGCTACCCAGGCGGAGTTGTCCGCCAGTTCCTTGAGTGTTGCTGTTTCCTTGTCAATCATCTTGAGTCGCTGGCAGCTCCAGGCTGCTGCAATTCTTGATTTGGCGTATTGCGGTCCTGTTTCATGCAGTGCCTCACTGACAGCATCAGCCCGCTCTTTCAATCCCAGTAGGCCAATGCTATTGGCAATCAGATAGTGAACGCCATAATCGCTGCCCAATGTGCTGCGCAGCTGGTCAATCATGCTGAGGCTGCTCGCTTGATCCATCTGCAGTAATCCACATGCCCCTGCATACTGTTGGGCCTCATCACGATGTTGCAGCCTTGGTGTAATGGCTTCTGGGCTGCTTTCCGCAGGATCCACCATGTCCAGATTGAGATCCCGCGGATCATCCTGCAGAAGCTTTTGCAGCAACTCTCGATTGTTGGTGTTGCTGGTGTCCCAGGCGTTATCCCCGAGAATATTGAAGGCACTCTTGGCCTTGAGGGGCATCGACACTGGGCATCGGCTCAGCTCTTCCAGGGCTTTTGCGTTGCGGGCATCGCCAAGATCAATCACAGCTGCCCGGCGACGACCAGCATTGCAATCATTGAGCTGCTTGATCAGCGGCTGGATTGCGTCAGCTTGATGGAGAACCCTGGCTTGGTATGCCAATGCAGCCCCTGCAACCAGTGGGTTCTCGTCTTTGGATAATTCAGCAATGGCGTCGGCAGCGCCGTTGACCTCAAGCCGGCAGTGGGTCTGAATGACAGCCCTGCGTTGGTTGTCAGGCCCATGAAGTGCTTGCTTGAGGAGTTTCGCCTGTTCATGATCAAGCGATGCGCCCAATCGGCTGATGGCATCTGCCGCATTCACCACCGTGGGCTCATCGTCATTCTTGAGGGCCTGCAATAGAACCGGCAGACTGCGCAGATCTTTGCGTCGACCCAGGGCTTCAAGGGCCTTGCGACCCGTGATGCGGTCGTAGAGATTGTCAGGAGAGGCCTGGGCAATGCGCAACAGGGCCTGAAATGATTCTTCGGAGCTGCATGCCCCCAGGCGAGTGGCGGCCAAATATTTCAGCCCGGGATTCTCAAGGCTTTCCGCAGGGCTTGTGATGTAGCGCAGGGCATCAGCCTCACTGATCCCCGCAAACAGGCTGTCAAAGCGCTCTGCCATTGATGCTTTTGCCACCTGATCGGCAGGATCCTACCGCTAAAGTAAGCGTTATTACCGTTTATTTTGCTCTTGAGTGCTTTTCTCGCTTTTCATTTTTTGGTCGGCTTAAAATGAACATTGGTAATCATTAGGCATGGTGACTCGTACCAACGCAGAGCCGGAGCTTCGGCGTTTCATCGATTCTCATATGACTGACGCGGCTCGTCAGGAGCAGTTGAATGCCATGACAAGCCTTGATGATCTCAATCAGCTTCTTGCCAGCATGTCCAGCCCACTGACTGGTGCTGTGATTCCGCTTGAGCAGGCCACCCGGGCTCCAAAGGTGCTTGTGGATTCAGGTCATACATCAACAGGACTCCCTTGGCGCCTACTGCAATGTCCAGGTGGTCCGCTTGTCTTGCAGATGATTTGCAAGCAGGTCAACATTGCTCTTTGGATTCAGGAGTGCTGAAGATGTCATCCTCAGATGTGGATCGTTTCCTTGACGCAATTGTGCAAGACCATGGTTTGGCGACTGGAATTAAGCCGTTAACCAGTGATTGTGAACTCGTTGCATTTGCTCAGCAGCACGGCTTTTCAGTGTCGTTGGCTGATTGGGGCCGTCATGTGGCGATGGATCGTCTTCAGCAGTCAGATGAGGAGTTGGACGTGTCGCTTCGTGCCGATCCTCAGCATTGGAGTTGGGCCTTTCGCCAAACAGCTCGCTTGCGCGGCTTGCTGATGGATGGTGCCCAGGCTTCAGGTGTTGTTGCTGCCCCTTCTTCCTCCTCTGCAGATACTGTTGCGGGCAACAATGTGCCTGAGCTCTCTGATGATCAGCAAAAAGATCAAGCTCTTGAGCTATTTATTCAAAAAGCAAGGCAAAATCCAGAGTTGAAAGAGCGGATCAAGTTTGCACGCAATCAAGATGAAGTTCTTGAGATTGCTGCAGCTGAGGGTTTCCCCATTGACTCACTGACGATCCTGCGCAAATGGAGTCAGCATTCTGATTTCAGCAAGCCAACCTGGTTCGGCTGGTTTGAAGATTGAGCCCGTTGCTCAGCCGCTGATTTCCGCGTAACGGGTGGCCTGCGCCCCTCGTTTGGCCCAGTAGGTCACGAGTTCTTCGCCTCCTGGTCTTGGGACTGAAGCAATGGCCCGCAGAATTTTGAAGGAACGATTTGGGCCCATGGGCCAATTGCCAACAGCTTCAACTGATCGGATTTTGCTCCCTAGTGCCTCAATGGCCAGCTCAAATTTTTCAAGCTGACTTTGGTCGACGGTCTCAAAGTGAAAATCTGACCCCACACAAATTAAATGTTGGGTTCGAATCCAGCTGCGCAGTTGTTTTTGGTATTCCGTGAGGCTCATCGCGATGCGGTTGTGCTGCTCAAGCGAGCCAATCCGGTGTAATCAGATCACTGAAGAACTTTTTCCGCTCAAAACAGAGCGGCCCATGTTCAGAGCCCCAAATTTGTTCGTGGGTTTTTGGGTCAAATCCCCGGTCGCGGCTGACCCACGTGGTCTGATCCACATCCACTTCGCTGATCAGATAGGTCATCTTGCCGTCCCGCGGCACAAGACAGCGTTCACCAGGTTCAACGCAGCCTTGATAACGACCTTCGGATTGCATTGTGAAGTGCATG
>JBGKDM010000096.1:0-2080 GCA_042954165.1 Synechococcus sp. | reverse complement strand
GCCTTCCAGCCCGGCGATCTCGTCGGGCTTCTTGACTCGCGCGAGGCCAAACTAGCCATCGTCGAATCGACGCAAGGAAGCAAAGTCCGCCTTCGGGTCGGCCATACATCCAGACAGCAGGTCGTTTCGAAACGGCATCTGTTGTTAATCAGCCCCATGCCCGACGGTGAAGTTCCACCGTTGAAGCTTGGGGCTTTTCCATGGCTGATCACTTCGGAAAGCCTGACCAAAGCCAGTCCCACACGTCGCGACTGGGGCTCAGCCTGGGTCCTGCTTACAGACTCAGAAGAGACGCTTGATCTGGCATCTTTCGCGGGTCTTGTCTGCGGCAACGATGGCCCGGTGGAGCGGGCCGCATGCTGGCTGGCCCTCAGGCCTCCTCAATGGATGTTCCGCCTCAAGAACGGAATGATCGATGCGCGCAGCGGAGCAGAGCTCAAACAGCATCGACAGGAGAACAAGACTCGACAGCTGGACCTTGCAAAACGACAGGCCTGTTCCGACATGCTTGTGAGGCGCACTGCCTTAGAAGAATCCAGTGTTGACCAGGGCCTTCTGACGTGGCTTGACCAGATGGCTGACCTTGCAACGGGCAAAAGCAGCCTCAAGGATCTGGATGGGTCCCTTCAATCCGTTCTCAAGGACCTTGATCTCGATTGCGACAGTGTTGAACTGCATCGAGCACTGGTGTCACTCGGGCGGATCGACAGCCATCGCCTGCCATCCATGCAAACCAGCCGATGGTCGGATGGATTCAGCGAGTCTCTGGAACAAGAGGCAGCAAGTCTGGTTGCAGGCAGTGACGCCCTGCAACCGGGTGATGCAGAGCGGCTGGATCTCAGTCATCTGTACTGCGTCACCATTGATGATCCCCAGACACGAGAGCTCGACGATGCCCTTTCACTCGAGCGACTCGACAACGGAGACGAACGCATCTGGGTCCATATCGCTGACCCGACACGACTGATCACACCTGACAGTGGTCTTGATCGCGAGGCTGCAGCACGGGGAAGCACCCTTTACCTGGCCCAGGGCACGCAGTCGATGTTCCCCACATCCCTTTCCCATGGCCCACTGAGTCTCAGGGCAGGCAGGCGCAACGCAGCACTGAGCACATGGATCCAACTCGATGGCGATGGGGCAATCAACGCTTACGGGATCACCCGTAGCTGGGTCCAACCGCACTACAGGCTCAGCTACGAGGATGCCGATGAACTGATCGATCTGGCTCCGCCACAGGAAGCGGATCTCGCCGAGCTCGATGCACTGCTGCAACGTCGACGCGCCTGGAGAGAACGGAACGGAGCACTGATGATGGACCTGCCGGAGGGGCGTATCCGCTGCAGGGATGACAAGGCGGTGGTGGAGATCACGGAGCCATCACCCTCGCGGCAGATGGTGGCGGAGGCGATGATCCTGGCTGGGGCTGCGACAGCGCAGTTCGCAATTGATCAAAATCTGGCTCTTCCTTTCAGGAGTCAGCTGCCTGCCCAGTTGCCCCCTGCAGAGGAGCTCGCAACGCTTCCTGAAGGTGCTGTTCGTTTTTCTGCCATCAAGCGCCACCTGAGTCGAGGCCTGGTGGGAACAACCCCATCGCAGCATTTCAGCCTGGGGCTTCCGGCCTACGTGCAGGCGACGTCGCCGATCCGGCGGTACGGCGATCTCATCACCCAGCGGCAGATCGTGGCCTGTCTTGATGGAGGACCTTGCCTCGATGCGGACACTCTTCAGCAGATTCTCAACAACCTTGAGCTCGCGACCCGTGAAGGCATCAGCATCAGTCGGGAAGATCAGCGCCACTGGCAACAGGTCTGGTTTGAACAACACGCTGGAGACACCTGGCCGGTGGATTTCCTGCGCTGGCTGCGGCCTCAGGACCACCTTGGTCTGGTCAGGATCGACTCTCTGGCACTCGATCTCGCGGCGCAATGCCCACAAGGCAGCGAACCGGGAGATCGTTGGCAACTCAGCATTGTTGGGGTTGATTCCAGTGCGGACCTGTTGAAACTCCGCGCCTCCTGACACGGATCAGTCAGGTCGCAGAACAGGCAGGCGGTCATCGGCAGACTGCGCTCACTCG
>JBGKDM010000095.1:0-8510 GCA_042954165.1 Synechococcus sp. | reverse complement strand
GTTGATGATTCCAAACCGCCTGTTCGGCTGATTGTCGTCCTCGCGAATCGGCATGACACCTCATCCGAATTGGAGATCCAAGCTAGAGCGGGTGTTTCCCACTCGGTCGGCGGCACGGGGGGGAGAACCGAACGTTCTGCGGAGGCCTCGCCCACGCCGGCAATTGTTGGCATCCTCAACGGGGTTGAGGGGATCAGACATGGGGTTGCTTCAACGCAGGCTGAATGCCACGTCCAGGGAAGGGGTGTACGAACTGCTCCTGGCGCTGTGCCTGCTGGTGCTGATCAGCTTCGCGTTTCCCTCCCTGTCATGGGCCGGGGCCATCGGGTACGCCCTGATCGCCCTGCTGCTGACCCAGCTGATGGTGGTGAAACTGAGCCGGCGAACCTGGCGCGACAGGCTCTATCAGCTGCTGGGGGTGGTGGCCCTGATCTCCCAGCTGATCTGGGTGATCACGCCGGTGAAATGGACCAGCACCGGCATGCCATTGATCCTGAGCTGGAGTGTGTTGGTGGGATGGAGCGTGGTGAGACTCGTGGAGGGTCTCGCCCGGGAACAACGCGTCAATCGCTCGATGTTGATGGGCGCAGCAGCGGGGTATCTGCTGCTTGGCCTGACCGCGGGGTTGGTGATGAGCGCTGTGGAGACGATTCAACCGAACAGCTTCGAGCCCCTGAATCTGTCTGTGCACGCCCTGGACGGGGGCAACACCAGCGTGCTGGAAACGGCACCGGTGTTTGCACGCATCAATTATTTCGCCTTCGTCTGTCTGACGACGGTTGGATTTGGGGACATCACCCCGGCACTGCCGCTGTCGCGCATGCTGTCCGTGGCCACAGCGATCGCGGGGCCTCTTTATCTCGCCGTGGTGATGGGCGTGCTGATCAGCCGATACACAGGAGACGTGGAGCAGCGGGACTCCGAACGCAGCCAGGACAGAAGCTGATCAGGCCCCATCCGGCCCCGGAGGCGGCATCTCGGGCAGTGATGAGCGCGAGACACTGGCGTCCATGCGATCTGTCTGCGTCTGCAGCTTCAGGCCTGTGCTCTCCTGAAGCTGCCGCAGCAATGTGGCAAGCGACAGATTCATCTGGCCCTGCCGTTCACCGATCAGGGCCACCTCCTCCACCTCGATGGGTTGAACGGTCTGGCTGAGCATCGTGAGCAGCGGCTCCAGTTTCTGAAGCAGAAACAGGCGTTTGGCATCAGGGCCCGATCGCTTCAGTGACGTGACCAGATCCTGGAGACCTTCGGCCTGGGAACGGCCCTGTTCCACAATCAGTGCAGCGGAGCCTTTCGCCGTGGCCATCATCGTCTGACACTCAGATTCAGCGGGCGCGATCACATCCGCTTCCAGTTGCTGCATCACCTGCTTGATGCGTTCCTCCTGCACGGGCAGTTCCGCTTCAGCACGGGCCAGCTCAGCGCCCACCTCGGCCTCCACCTCCGCCACCAGGGCATCGCGTCGGGTGAGTGCGTCCTTGATTCGTTTCTGGGCATTGGCAGTCGCCACGGCGAGATCCTTATCGAGCCGGCGCAACGACGTGATCCTTTCGTTTTCGGCCTGTTTCACCGCGGATTGGGAGGCAGCCTCGGCTTCAGCAATCCGTGAATCACGTTTGAGCTCCACCAGCTGCTTGCGACCGATGGAGTCGAGATAGCGCACATCGTCGGAGATGTTCTGGATCTGCAGCGTGTCCAAGACAAGCCCGAGCTTCTGGAGATCGTCCTCGGCTTCCTCCAACAGGGTGCGGGCGAAGGTCACCTTGTCTTCATTGAGCTGCTCCGGCGTGAGGCTGGCCATCACGCCACGAAGGTTGCCTTCCAGGGTTTCCTTCGCGATATGGCGAATCTCATCCTGGGTTTTGCCGATCAACCGCTCGATCGCGTTGTGAATTCCCGGCTCATCACCGGAGATCTTGATGTTGGCGACACCCGCAACGTTGAGAGGGATTCCCCCTTTGGAGTAGGCGTTCTCAACCCGGAGCTCGATGATCATGTTGCTGAGGTCGAGTCGCATCACCTCCTCGAGCACGGGGATCCGCAGAGCACTGCCGCCCCGCACGGTGCGATACCCGACAGTGCGTCCATCACCGGTACTGCGGCTGAGACCGGCGAAGATCAGCACCTCACTGGGCTGACAGATGTAATACAACTGCCTGAGGAGAAGCACGAAAGCCCAGACGCCTGCGGCGCCGGTGAGTCCAGCGGCGAGAAACATCAGTTCACTCCGGTTGATGAAAGGGTGGCGAGGAGATCGACACCGAGGATGTCCTTGACCTGGTCAAAGAACTGACGCACCACCTTGTGGTTCACCGCCACAAGGCTGGCCAGACTGGAGGCGTCATCCCCATCCAGTGCCGTGACACGCTTCAGCCGCAACTGGGACGGCAATCGCGTTGCCTGCTGGAGCACCATCTCGATCTGCTGGAGCAGAAACACCAGTTCAGCGGTGCTGCCCGCGTCTTCCCAGACCTGCGTCAGCAGATCATTCACGAGAGCACTGGCCTTCACATCCTCCGCGGTGGCAGCGGCCTGTCCACGTGCCTTGAGCTCCTGGGCTTTCTGCTCGGCCTGAGAGGGCAGCACCGCTTCAGCCCTGAGGCGAAGGCGCTCAAGCTCAGCACGCACTTTCTGAAGCTGCTGCTCCGCCCGGGCACGGGCCTCCAGTTCGGCAGCCCCGGTGCGTTCCTCCTCAGAGCGTGCCTGCTTCTCCATCTGCGCCACCTTGGTGCGAACCTCGTTGTCCTTCGCGAGCACAACGGTTTCAGCCTCCGTGCGGACCACTTCGGCCACCTCCGCCATCTCGGCTTCGATCCGCTCCGCCTGACCGATCGCTTCGGCTTCAGCGATCTCCGCATCGCGGACGATCTGCGCCACCCGACGACGACTGATCGAGTTCAGATAGTCAACGTCGTCGGAGACACTCTGAATCTTGAGCGTGTCGAGCTGAAGGCCAAGACGGCGAAGGTCTTCACCCACCTCATCGGCAATCTGTTCAGCAAAGCGCAGCCGGTCTTCATTCACCTGCTCCGGCGTGAGCTGAGCGAGCACACTGCGCAGGTTGCCCTCCAGATTCTCCTTGGCAACCTGCACGATCTCCGAGGTGTCACGCCCCAGGAAACGCTCGATCGCGTTGTTGCGGACTGCAGGATCCGTGCTCACCTTGACGTTGGCAATCGCCTGAATGTTCAGAGGCGTGCCGCCTTTGGAATAGGCATTGTTCACCTCCACAAGAACCGGAAGCAGGGTCACGTCCATCCGCCGCGCGGTTTCAAGAATCGGCTTGACGAAGGTGCAGCCTCCATTGGCAACAACCCGGTAACCCTTGACACCCTGATCGCCCTGATTCGATTTCGATCCAGTCACCACGAGCATCTCGTGCGGGCGACAGATCCGAATCATCCAACGGCTGATCAGCGTGAGGCCCACGATGACAACGAAGACCGTGGAGGCCAACGACACCACAGCTCCCGCTGGATTGCTGTTGGACTGACGCAGGGCCAGAAGCGGCAACGGCTCCGTGACCGAGGTGCGCTGCATGCGGTGCAATGCGGATGCTCCTCCCCTAGCAACGGCGACTTCAGCGCGCCATATCCAAGGGTTCGACGACGAGCGTGGTGCCCTCGATGCGCAGGATGACGGCCCTCTGGCCCCGGGCCAGGGGTGTGGAGGCGCTGCGGGCAGGTCGTCGTAAGAGACTCCCGCGCACGGACACTTCCACGAACCCTCGCTCGTCCGCCGACAACGGCAACGTGACGAGAACCTCTCGGCCGAGAAGATCATCCACGTGCACCATCGTGTTGGCATCCCTGCGGGCGAGAAAGCGCAGGGTCGCGGCGGCGGTCCAGCCGAGACCAATCCCCATCAACACTGCCAGGGGGAATGTGAAGGGCGATTGATTCAAGCCCTGAAACAACTGCAGCAGTAGACCGCAAAGGCCGAAACCCGCCAGGGCGAACGACCAGAACGAGGTGCTGAACAACACAGCCGCATTGCCCCCTTCCGCAATGCCGGACGAACCATCTCCCCCAAGACTGCCGTCCTCACCCGCCAGGGAGAGGCTGATCAACACACCACCCGCGATCAGGCAGAAGAGATAGGTCCAGGTCATCGCCGACGTCCGGCAGAGATCCCATCATCGGATCGAAGCACCGATCAACCAACCCTGCACTGCTCTATTCATAGGGGTCATTCGCTTGTTGATGCGATGCGCTGGGTCTTGAGGAGCGCCTGCAGCAGCAGGTCGTCGCCGATTTCCCGGGCAGACCAGCGATCCAGGGCAATGGCCTGATCCATCACGGTGAACCCCAACGATCCAAGGGGTGTCCTGGCTGGCATGCCACCCATCAGCTTGGGCGCAACGACCACGGCCAGTTCCTGCACGCAGTCCTGGGCCAGCGCAGCCGATGCCAGGGAGGGTCCGCACTCCCAGAGCACCCGGTTGCAGCCCCTCTCCGCCAGAGCCGTCAACAGCGATGCGGGACCACAGGGGTCAAGCTCCCGGCAAGACACACCAGCCTGTTGAAGATGGCGCAGCAGGGGAGAAGCCTTGATGTCGTCGGTCAGGGGGCCATGGGCCAGCAGGGTCGAGGCAGTCGCCTGGTCCCAGAGTCTGCAGTTGGACGCAAGGTTCATGCTCTGGGAAAGCACGACCCGCAGCGGTTCAGGATCCCTGCGTCCCCGACTGGTGAGGAGAGGATCATCCGATCGCACCGTGCCCCCCCCAACGACGACGGCATCGCAACCGGCACGGAGTTCATGGACCCAGGACCGCGCGGAAGACCCACTGATCCACTGGCTGACGCCATTGGGCAACGCCGTTCGCCCATCCAGACTCATGGCCCACTTGAGAACACCCCAGGGGCGTCCCGTGATGACCCGGTGCACAAAGGCACGGTTCTGATGGGCCGCCTCCTGTTCGAGGACACCAACAACCACCTCGAGGCCGGCATCACGCAGGCGCTGAATCCCACCACCCGCCACGCGGGGGTCTGGATCGGTGAGGGCCACGACCACCCTGGAGACGCCGGCGGCCAGCACCGCCTCCACACACGGAGGGGTCCGTCCCTGATGGCAACAGGGCTCCAGAGTCACAACGATGGTGCCACCAGCGGCGGCGAGTCCGGCCTGGGCCAGCGCACCCACCTCGGCGTGGGGGTCTCCGGCGCGTGCATGAAAACCCTCACCCACGAGCTGGTCTTCAGCATCGAGAACCACCGCGCCAACCAGGGGGTTGGGGCTGGTTCTCCCCTCTGCGAGGCTCGCGAGCTGCAAGGCTCGGCGCATCCAGGGGATCCAGCGCTGCGGGGAGTCCTGGACCGAAATGCTGTGATGGCTGCCCATCAGCTCAGGGGCATCGTCTGCAGTTCCCGCCATTCAGCCACCACGAACGGCGGCACGGGGAGCTCATTGAACACACCGGGCAGCACCAGCCGCAGGGGCCGGTTATTGGTCAGAGCGTTGAGCAGCGGATCAAGGGCGAATTCAGCCGCGGCCTCACGGCCATCCTTCGCAAGCGCAGGGTTATCGAGGGTGATATCAGCCAGTTCCCAGGTCTTGACGCCAGCCTGAACCTGCAGCGGCACGGGATGGTCAAGACGCACCTTTCCTGGATATCCGACGATCCTCAGCGTGACCGCTGTTCCGGGATCCCCTGTTCGATAGGCAACGGCCTGCCAGCTGTCGTAATCGAGATCGCGCAGACTCTCCAGACTCCTGACCATGGCGGCGCCGTTCTCATCAGTGTGCTGATGCACTTGTGCAGCAGCCACACCAGGCGTGATCACCAGCACCATCAGGGCGGAGAGCACAAACAACAGAAGACGTCGTACGGGAACCATCCAGCCGGATCGGAAGAACCACCATCATCGGTGGCTGAGGCTGAGATCGGGTCTGAAACCGCAGATTGAGCGAGCACTCATCCCCGCTCCGCTCCAGGGATACGTTGCCAGTCGGTGTGGGTCGCCCACAGACCCCAGATCGCCATCGCACGGAGGTAGTGGGAGGCCCGGAATGTCTTCACCGCCGTGATGGCTTCAGGCGTGCGGAACTGAAGCCCTCCCGCATAAACCTGAGTCACCACGGCGGAGCAGATGGCTTCAGCCGTCTGCTGCTCTCCCATCAGACGGAAGTAACTGGCGATGCCGAAATTGATCCCCGTCCACACCTCCAGGGGATGGGTCCCATCGGGATCCAGGGGCGTTCCGTCCCTGCGCAGACCGTTGGCCACGCCGAGCGTCCCAGCCTGAAAACGCTCGAAGCAGGCCTCCTTCACGGCCTTCAAGGTGCTGCGACTATTGGCCTCGCTCACCACCGGCGCCAGTCCCAGAAGACGGGCATAGAAATCACCGCAGAGCTGATCGGCCATCACCACAGGGGTGCCGCTTTCAGCGTCGATGGCGTAGTACTCACCGTTCCAGAGGAGAGCATCAAAATTGCGGCGGGATTGCTCCAGCCAGTCGCTGAACTCACGCTGTTCCGCCGTCGTGTCGAGGCCCGTTTTGAGCTGCAGGGTCTGGGCAATGGCCAGACCTGCCTCCAGCGCTGCGATCCAGAGGGCACCGCAGTAGGCACTCACACCCTTCAGGGGCCAGTCATCAAACGTCTGGTCAGGGGCTCCACCGTTATCAGGCAGGCCGTCATCGTTGATGTCGAACCTCTTGAGATAACGAAGGGCCTCCACTGCGGAGGGCCAGCACTCGGCCAGGAAACGCACATCCTCGCCACCGGGGGCGAGCTTGAAGGTGCGCCACACCTGCAGCACGAAGTCACTGCCCAGGTCTTTCCAGAGATTGCAGTCCTGATAGGCGGTGTAGTTGGTCGCATCCCAGGGGATCTCATTCGGCGCGCCGAGATCGTGCGGTGTCGCCCCTTTGACCTTGCGGTCGGCCTCGACGCGGCCTTTGCCCTGGGTGAAATACCACCCGATCGGCCTCTGACTGGGGTCAGCGGCAGGAATGGCCCGGGCGAAACTTCGGAGCACCGCCTTGTCGAGCTCAGGCCAGAGCTGAAGAAGGGCCAGTGAGCCATACAGACGAACATCAAGGCTCTCGTACCAGGCGTAGTCGAGGCACTCCAGAACGCCGAAGCGGCCGTAGGGATCCTCGGCCGACGCCGCACTCCACAGGCTGCCGCCGCTCGACAGGTCGTACAGCTCGTTGAAAAGTGCCATGCGCAGGATCTCAGGCAGCTCCCTGCGCTTCAGCACCGGCGCCTGCCAGTCGTTGATCTGCTGGCGCCAGGCAGGCCAGTCCCGCAGGGCCTCCGCTGCAATCACCGCAGCCTGGTTGCCATCGGTGCCGAAGAAATCCGTGTAGCGGCGGAGGGTCTGATGGCCCGTTGCGAAGGCGGTCACCGGAAGATCCCAACTGATGACCAGCGGAATACGCACACTCTCACCGGGCGCCAGACGACACTGCACCGCAAGCGCGGCACTCAAGGGATCGTCGTGCGCACTGCAGCGATCGTTGTTGCTGTTGGGAATGGAGCCATCGGCGCTGAAACTGCTCCAGAGCTCACTGCCATCTGCCAGGGGGTTCCAACGGCTGCAGCGCTGGATCGTCACCCCGGGCTGATCTGTGGTGGCGATGCACCACTGGCCCTCGCCTTCGCGAGGCGGACTCGACACCTTGCCCCCGAGAACAATTCCCTTCAGATCGGCCTCATCCACCCACCAGTTGGACTGCCCCTGCGTGGCGCCGATGGCCGGTGCGTAGTTGTGCTCCGGACTGCCGTCGTCACGGAAGTGAACCTCGGCGGACGCATCGGTGTTCGTGAACCATCCCGTGGTGTTGCGCCAGCTCAGAAGCAGGGAGAGGTCCAGGGGCTTGTCCGTCGGATTCGACAGGGTCCAGACGAAGACAGCAACCGGATAACTGGTGCGTTGGTAATCCCCCGGCAGAATCGGACTGAAAGCCTCACAACACACCTCAGCGTCAAACACCCCCTGGTAATGGCTCCAGCAGAGGGGGTATCGGGCCGCATAGGTGCCGGTGCTGTGCTCCCTGGTGCTGGCTGGGTACCAACTCCAGGACGCCAGGGGCTCACCGGCCTTGGGATCGGACGCATCGCGCTCAGGCTTCACGGCCAGGGCATGGGCGCGATGGTCGGTTCCGTCGCTTTCGAACAGAGAGAACTGGCAGTCGGGCAATACACCGAACCAGTGCTCGCCTCCATCGAGGTGCCAGAGATTCACCTGCCCATCGGGGGCACGTCCGAAACAACCCGCACCGAAACCGCCCAGGGGCATGCCGTGGTTAGGGCCGTCGTCGAGATTGCTGGAATAACGAACGGTGTAGGGCTGCGTCCAGCCCAACCCGAAAGGACGACTCCAGCTGGCTTCCGGTGGCTGCCAGGCCTGGTGATGCGGTCGACGACCCAGCAGGGTTTTCAGAGCGGAAAAACCGAGCGGAGCCATGCTGCCGAGGAGAGTGAATCAAGGGTGCCAGACCTGAGCGCAAGCACCAGAGGTGGGGCCGGAACTGCTCCGCCGGACCTGCCCCATCGCC